>JALZAX010000074.1 GCA_030948055.1 Verrucomicrobiota bacterium
GGTTTGCACCTGATCGTTGCGTGAGCGCGCGAAATGAATCTTTCGGCCCGCTTCTCCCAGCGCGTGTTCGAGCGCGGTATGACAATCTTCTTGCGCGCGCGTGATTGCAGGAGGTTTGTCCTTCAAAGCGCACAATTGCCTAACGAGTCCTTTCGCTTCCGCCTCCGGCAGTAATCCACACTCGCCGAGCATGCGTGCGTGCGCTGCGCTGCCCTCGATATCGAACGGCAGCAACTGCAAATCCGTCACCGGATCGTTGCCCACGGTGAAGTCGTGAATCTGCTCATCGAGCGGCAGATTCTTCGACCAGAGCTGATCAGACATGTGCGTGCATCAGTTCGAAATATGCGCGGACCGCTGATTGATAAAATTGCGCGCCAGCTTCCAGCTCGGACGCGAGCAAGAATTCGTTAGGCCGATGACTCCGTTGCGTGTCACCGGGACCGATCTTGACAGCAGGGATTCCTTTTAGAAAGGCCCAGTCGGAAGTTGTCACTGAACCGATGCCTCGCTCTTTGCTCGCGGCGGTCAACGCGGCGCGCACGATCGGTTCGTTTCCGTCGGTCGCGACAGGAACGTAACGCTCGGAATGAACAATTACTTCGCTCTCCAGAGCGTCATCGATCTGCGCGGCCATGGTCGCGTGATACAAATTCGGCGTTGTGCGGAGATCGACAAAAAATTCGCAGCGCTCCGGCAATTGATTGCGCGCCAGGCCGCCGGTGATTTGCGTGACCTGCGCGCGCGTCGCGCCTAACGAGTGATGCGCTTCGAATTCCATTGCCGCCAATCGCTCGATATCGCGCGTGGCTTTGTGAATCGCATTGTCGCCGAGTTGCGCGTGCGCAACGTGCGCCGATTCGCCGTGTGCAATGCAGCGCAGCAACAGCATGCCGCGTTGCGCGATCACGACTTCCAAGGAGGTCGGCTCTCCGATGATGGCGGCGTCAATCGTTCCGAGCTTTGGCTTTACCGCGCGAATTCCGTCGCCGCCGCGCTCTTCTTCTTCGACAAACGCAAACGTGATCGCGCCTTCGAAGTCCGTCGCGCGCAACTCGCGCGCGGCTAAAATCATCGCGGCGACGCATCCCTTGGCGTCGTTCGCGCCGAGACCGATTAGCTTTTCACCTTCGCGGCGTAGTTTGCACGGGTCACTCTGCCAACCTTCACCAGCCGGGACGGTATCGATGTGGCTGAGCAGGAGAAGATGCGGCGACTCGTTAGACCCGAGGGCGAACCAGACGCTATCGCCTTCGCGCTGAACTTCGAAGCCTTCCTTGCCTAACGAGTGGTAGAGACGATCCGCTAACTCCGTTTCGCTACCGGAAACGCTCGAAACATTGACGAGCGATTCCAGGAGTTCGATCGAGTTCATGACTCACGCGACCGTTCTGCGACAAACATCGTGCCGCTGCCTTCATTGGTAAAAACTTCGGCGAGGATCGCATCCGACAAGACACCCGACACGATGTGAATGCTGTGCACACCGCCGGCGAGGGCGGCGCGGGCCGCGGCGATTTTCGGCTTCATGCCGCCTCGAATCGCGCCGGAATTTTCTAACTCCTGCACGCGCGCGAGATCGACCAATGGCAGCAGACTGCTCGGATCATCCGGATTGGAAAGAAGACCTGGCGCTTTCACGACGAAGAAAAGTTTTTCCACGTTGAGAGAGACCGCGATCGCAGCCGCAACCGTGTCAGCATTGGTATTCAGAATCTGATGCGTCACATCGGCGGTGAAGGGCGCAACCACGGGCACGTAACCACCCGCGATGAGATGTCGCAGCAATTTCGGATCGGCCTGATCGATGTCGCCGACGCATCCGAAATCGACCGGTTGGCCATCGACGACGATCGGCGGGCGTTTGTGCGCGCGTAACATCTCGGCGTCCTGCCCCGAAATTCCGACCGCGTGCAATCCGGCAGCGTGCATGGCGCTGAGTAAATCCATTTGTGCGGTGCCTTTGAGCGCCATCTTGGAAGCTTCCAAAACTTCCGGCGAAGTAATGCGGCGGCCGCCAACTTTTGTTCTCGTTAGGCCAAGCCGTTCGCAAAGCGCATCGACCGTGGGTGCGCCGCCATGCACCACGACTAGCGGAATCGCAAAACCATGCAACAACGCGAGCTGACCGCAGACACTCTTGCGCAAAGCTGGATCGCCGATGATGTCGCCGCCGATTTTGACCACGAACGGCTTGTCGCGAAAAGCGCGCACATATTTGGCCGCGTCTTTCAGCGGATCGAAAGGAGATCGCGTCGTCATTCTAGTTCAGCAACCAATCAAGCAGCGCGCGCTGCACGTGGAAACGATTCTCCGCCTGATCGATGACGCGGCTCCATTTTCCGTCGAGAATTTCATCGGAAACTTCGACGTTGCGACGGACCGGCAGACAATGCAGAAAAATCGCATCGGCTGCGGCCAGATTCATTTGTCGAGCGGTCATCATCCAATCGTTGTTTTGCGTGACGCTTTTGGAAGGAAGACCGCTGGCAGTCGCGGGTCCCCAGGCCTTGGCGTAAATCGCGCGCGCACCTGTTAGCGCAGAATCCTGTTCGCGAAAGTAGGAAATTTGGCCGCCGCTCTTTTTTGCCAAAGCTTCGGCTTGGTCGCGAACTTCGGAATGCAACTCGAAACCGGGCGGATGCGCGACACGAATGTCGCAACCGCGCGCCGCGGCCGTGAGCAAGAATGAATTCGGAACAGCTTTCGGTAGCGGCTTGATGTGCGGCGCCCAAGTTAACGTCACAGCTAAACCTTTCGTCAGGCCAAAGCGCTCTTCAATCGTCATCAAATCGGCTAGGCCCTGGCACGGATGCTCGCGCGCGCTTTCCATACTGACCACTGGAACGGTGGCGTATTTCTGAAAAGAACGCAGGACTGCATCAGT
Organism: Verrucomicrobiota bacterium; assembly: GCA_030948055.1. Lineage (GTDB taxonomy): Bacteria > Verrucomicrobiota > Verrucomicrobiia > Chthoniobacterales > UBA10450 > JACCTI01. Next base: position 2,888 of record JALZAX010000074.1, read on the forward strand.
GTTGTCGTCGTTATCACTCGTTAGGCTGGAGAACGAGCGCACCGCCAGGGCATCGACGTAGCGACTGACTACTGGCACTGCTTCCTTCAAGTGTTCGGGGCGATCGGCATTCATGATCGCGCCGATGCGATCCTCCAGCTTCCACGCCCCGGTGCCAGCTTCGATAACGACGGCATGCCCGCCGCCACGCGCCATGACTGCTTCGAATGATGTCCGCGTGCGCAACGACGGGTTGAAAAAGACCATGCCGAGAATCTTGTCGCGCAGGTGTTTCGGGTGCGGCTGACCTTTCCATTCCTTCGCACGCGCGAGAATACTCTCGATCACTTCCGGTCCGAGGTCGGACAATCGCGTGGCGTGTTTCACGAGAACTTGTGCACAGCGTCGCTAAGCGCGGCGATGGCTTGGTCGCTGATATTTAGTGGCGGCATCAGACGAAGGACGTCGGGATCCGAACTTCCGCCGACGAGAATCCCGGAATCTTGCAAATGTTTCTTCAACGCTGCTGCGCGTGAAAGAACACGCATGCCTAACAAGAGCCCGAAGCCGAGAATTTCCGTGACGCAGGTGCCGCGCAATGTCTCGCGAATCTTTTTCTCAGCGGAGAGTGCGCGATTCATCAGATCTTCGCTTTCGATGACTTCGAGCGTGGCGAGCAGCGCTGCGCACGCAAGTGGGGAACCACCAAAGGTGCTGCCGAGATCGCCGGGTTTCAATTGCGCCGCGATGCTTTCCGTCATCAGAACCGCACCCATCGGCACGCCCGAAGCAATTCCTTTCGCGGAGGAAATCATGTCGGGCTGCACGTGATACTTCGCCGCCGCGAAAGGAACCCCGAGACGGCCGATCCCGGTTTGGATCTCATCTAGTATTAGAAGCGCGCCGGCAGTTGATGTCCGCTGACGCAGCGTCGCCAGAAATGATGCGGATGCCTCGCGGATGCCGGCCATACTTTGAATCGGTTCCAAAATGACTGCGGCGATTTCGCTGAAATCAAAATCTTCCAGCGCTTGCTCATCGTTCCAGGGCAACTGTGCACAAGAAGCGAGGAGAGCTGCATACGGTTGGGAAATCTTCGGATCGTCCGTCACGGAAAGCGGCAGCATGGATCGCCCATGCCATCCACCGGCAAAAGCGGCGAAGCGCGTGCGACCCGAAAGCTTCGTCGCAATCTTCAGTGCATTTTCATTCGCTTCCGCGCCGCTGTTACAAAAGAAAACGGAGGCCATCCCGATGTCGCCGCGCGAATTCGCGAAGGCAATCAGCCGGCCGGCCGCTTCCGTCCGCACCGGGACGTTGGCGGCGCTACTGTAAAACAACAACTCGTTAGACTGCCGCGCGATTGCCTCCGTTATTTTGGGATGCGCGTGACCTGTGCTGCACACACAGTGGCCCCCGTAGAAATCAAAATAGCGACGACCTTGATCGTCGAAGACGCAATCGCCTTTTCCCCTAACGAGTGGAAACGGAAAAGGCGGGTAGGTAGTCAGGAGCGCACTCATGAATGCGCGAAGGCCGCCTTGTTTCGGCCTAGCAAGTCGTAGAAGGCAAACGGCAGATACAGCGCCATGAAAAAGACCAGCGCGAGCAGGTGCATTTGCAGCAGGTAAATCGGGCGCGAATCTGAGAGATAGCTGAGGAGCGAAAAGGCTTCCGGTTTATGTAACAGGAAGCCGTAATTCACTCCGGTCAGGTAATCGGCCACGATGGCGCACACGAAATAAACTTCCGACCAGAGGAAGGCGCGCACGATCGAAATCGGATACGGCCGCAGACGGCGCGTGAGCATAAGAAAAACGACACCAATGATGATGCCGGAATGCGCCACGAAAAAACTGATGAACCGCAGATCGGGAAAACCGTAACGAAGATTAGGGGTAAGAATGGCCTGGAGTGTTCCGCCAATTCCCCAGAAATAAGCGACCTCGAACCAGAAGCGATTGCCCGTCCAAAGCGCAACCATGATCACAAGCATGGCCCAATCGCACATCTGCATGGGGAGCATTTCCTGCCAGGTCAGCTCCTGGAGGTAGCGGACGAAAATCATGTAACAGATGTAGTTAGCGACCAGCGCTAGCAGAATTCCCAAAACGACGGCGCGTTCGACTTTGGCTGAGTGCATTCGCCTAACGAGTGCTGCGAGAGCAAATGGCACGGTGATCGTGAGAAAAATTACGATCAGATGCTCCGCGCTGTAGGCGCGAAATTCGCGGGTCAGATCCATTCTCGGGCGGAAACCGTTTCGCCTAACGAATAATCCACAGATTACAAGGAATCACGTCTGTGACCCAGGCGATGTGCGCCGGCAAATCGTTAGACTCCGGCGTGCGTTCGATCGGCACGGCAAGGAGATCGGCTTCCACCGCCTGCACAAAATCGGAAGCGGCAAAGCCGGTGTTACCGCGAATGCAGCGCGCTTCGGTCGGCACGCTCGATTCGCCCGCCTCTTGGATGAATTTTTCCAACGCTTCTTCTTCCTGCTCGATCGTGCGCGCGTTGGGATCGCCGGAGAGATTGGCCCGCGCTGCGTCGAAGGTGGTGTAAACGCGAATCACGTAGAGATTTTCGCACTCTTCTTTTTCGGCGAGAGCAAGCGTGCGTTGCAAAGCGTCGAGCGCGTGCCCGGAATAATCCGGCACGAAAAACACAATGCGTTTGAGTGGTTTCGGTTCGCGCTCCGGTTTGGTAAAAAGAATGACCGAACAAGGCGCCTCTCGCACTAGGCGACGCGCGACGTTGCCGAGGAATGGACGCAGCACGACCTCTTTTTCCAGCGCGCCCGCCACGATCAGCTCGACGCAATTTTCGCGAACCGCTTCGAGAATCGCATCCGCCGGCGAACCTTGATGATAATAAATTGCGGAATCCGCGGGCAAACCGAGCGCAGTCAGCGCTTCTGCAAAACGCTTCACCGTGCCGTCGTCTTTTTCACCGACGTAGATGAGATTCAGTTCCGTGCCGAGCCGGTCGCGCACACGTTTCGCCTCGGCCAAAACCATTTCGAAGCGGGGCGAAAAGGCGCTGGCGACAGCGATGCGTTTGTGGGGCGGCTGCCTCATCCGGCGTTACTGTGCGGCTTTGCCTTTCTTCAGCAAATCGCTTGTCGCTTTTCATTTGGCTTTGTCTCTGCGAATTTTCGCTCGATGCGGCGCGCGATTTATCCTGGCAGCTTCGATCCGGTTACGAACGGTCACCTCGATGTGATCGAGCGAGCGCGGAAATTATTCGACGAAGTAATCGTGGCGGTGGCGCACAACGACCAGAAGCAGCCGCTGTTTTCGCTCAAGGAACGGCTGGAGCTCTTGCGCGCCACGATTGGCGAAGCCGATCACGTTCGGGTCGCGCCGCTGGATGGATTGCTGGTTAGTTTCGCGGTGAAGGAAAAAGCAACGGCCGTCATCCGCGGACTGCGAGCGGTTTCAGATTTTGAATTCGAATTCCAGATGGCGCTGATGAATCGAAAACTGGAAGGCAGCGTCGAGACGATCTTTCTCATGCCGAAGGAGGAATACACTTACTTGAGTTCGCGCATCGTGAAGGAAATTGCGCGATTGGGCGGCGACATCGCGAGCTTTGTCCCGCCGCGAGTGGCGGAAGCGTTTGCGAAAAAGTTGCGGAGGTGAACTCCGAAAGGATTCGCGAGTGAAAATTCATCTGCGCCAAATTCCCGACGAAGGTCTTCATCTGGAAGGCGAGGAGGATTGCCCAATTCCAGAAATGGAAAAAGATGGCGTGAAGTGCGCGGGCTCGTTGCACTACTCGTTAGACCTCGGAGTTTCCGATGGCTCGCTCTGGGCGAATGGGCGAATTACACAGCCGGTGGAAGTGAGCTGTGTTTCCTGTCTGGAACTTTTCACGCACACGATCGAGGTGCCGAACTTCGCGATTGTGACGGAATTGACCGGGCCAGAGACGATCGATCTGACGCCCTACCTGCGCGAAGATATACTGTTGAATCTGCCGGCCTATCCGCATTGCGATCGCGATGGCACACGCGTCTGCAAAGCGCCGAGACTCCCGCCGGAGCAGGCAAAGAGCGATGATCCGGAACGCAAGCCGGACTGGAGTGCGCTCGATAAATTGAAGCTGAAATAGCCGCCCGCCGGTTTGCCTTTCGCGGATTTCCTGCTTTGGTGTGCCGCTTCGTATGGGAGTTCCAAAACGCAAAACCTCCAAGATGCGCCTGCGCACCCGTAAAGCATCGCATCGTTGGCGCGCGCCGCAGATGAATAAGTGCCCGCAATGCGGCAGCACCGTCGCGTCGCACACGGCCTGTTCTTCCTGCGGCTATTATAAAGGCCGGCAGGTCTTGACGATCAGCGGCGCCTAACGAGTAGTTCAACCCTTGCAATCGCTGCGGGGAACTCGTTAGTTTTCCCCCTCGATGAAAATCGCACTGGACGCCATGGGCGGCGATTTTGGCCCGCCCAACCTTGTAGGCGGCGCCGTCATGGCCTTGCGCGAATATCCGCGCATCGAAAAACTCTTTCTCGTCGGCGATTCAGGGCAAATCGAAGGCGAGCTGAAAAAGCATGGCTGCAACGATCAGCGGGTCGAGATCGTCCACTCCACGCAAGTCGTCGCGATGAGCGACAAAGCGGTTGAATCGGTGCGGCGGAAAAAGGATTCGTCGATCAGTCGCGCGGTCGATTTGGTAAAATTCGATAAAGCCGACGCGGTCGTGAGCGCAGGTCACACCGGCGCGGCGGTCGCGGCGACGACGATCAAGTTGCGCACGTTACCGGGCGTGGAACGGCCGGGCATCGCCGCGGTTATTCCGACTGAGCACAATTTGTTCGTGCTCATCGACGCGGGCGCGAACGTCGATGCGCGACCCATTCATCTTTTGCAATACGGCATCATGGGATCGGTCTATTCGCGGCACGTTCTGCGATTCGAAAATCCATGCGTCGGGCTGATGTCGATCGGCGGCGAGGACGTGAAGGGTTCAGAAAATACCAAGGAAGTTTTCAAGATGCTCAAGCAGAGCTCGCTCAATTTTCGCGGCAACATTGAAGGCAATGATCTTTTCGCTGATCCGGTCGAAGTGGTGGTGTGCGACGGCTTTGTCGGCAACGTGACTTTGAAAACCTGCGAAGCGACGGGCGACGCGATTTTCAAATGGCTCAAACACGAGTTGACCAAAAACGCCAAGCGCATCGCGGGCGCGTATCTGGCGCAGAATGCTTTCAAGACCATTCGCAAGAAAGTGAACTACGAAGAGTACGGCGGCTCACCGTTGCTCGGCGTGAACGGCATCTGCATTATCGCGCATGGCGCGAGCACGCCGCTCGCGATAAAAAATGCGCTGCGAGTGGCGGTGGAGTCGATTGAACATGAGGTGAACCCGCATATCGTCGAGGAAGTTCGCCGTTATCATGAAACGACAGCCCCGCTCGAGCCGGCGATCGGCTAAGCCACAGCGCACTGCCTCCATTGTCGGCACCGGTAGCTACGTGCCGGAGCGACGCCTGACGAATGAAGATATGTCGAAGATCGTCGATACCAACGACGAGTGGATCACCTCGCGCACCGGCATCAAGGAACGGCGCGTCGCCGCCAAGGATGAATACACCAGCGACATGGCCGCGCGCGCTGCGCTCAAGGCGATGGAGCAGGCAAAAATCAAAGCGGAAGAAATCGATCTCATTCTCATCGCGACTGCCACGCCGGACGTGATGTTTCCGGCGACCGCTTGCATCGTGCAGGCGAAGATCGGCGCGAAGAATGCGGCTTGTCTCGACGTCTCGGCCGCCTGCGCAGGATTTCTTTTTGCCCTGGAAATCGGCCAGCAATTTATTATTTCGCACACCTACGAAACCGTGCTCGTCATTGGCGCGGAAAAATTAACTTCGATCACGAACTGGACCGATCGCAATACGTGCGTGCTTTTTGGCGACGGCGCGGGCGCGGCGATTTTGCAGCATCGCGGCCAAAGCTCGCATGGCATCATCAGCACGCACATCGGCAGCGATGGTAATTTCGGCGACATCCTCTTCATGCCAGGCGGCGGCTGCAAAACGCCGATCACGGCCGAGAACGCGCATCAGCATTTACAGACGATCCACATGAACGGCCGCGAAGTTTATAAACAGGCGGTCACTTCCATGCTCGATGCTTCCAAGAAGGCGCTCGATAAAGCCGGCCTGACGATCGAAGACATCGCCTGCGTCATTCCGCACCAGGCCAACCTGCGCATCATCGAAGGCATCGCCGACCGTTTGAAAATTCCGGTCGAAAGATTTTTCGTGAACCTCGACAAGTACGGAAACACTTCCGCGGCAGCAGTCGCAATCGCCCTCGACGAAGCGAACCGCGCCGGACGTTTCAAGCAAGGCGATTACATTTTGATGGTGGTCTTTGGCGGCGGACTTACCTGGGCTAGCACTGTAATTGAGTGGTAACGCCTTAGGTCGTCCCGAATAATCTCGCCGGATTTTGCGCGATCTGATGGCGTG
>JALZAX010000075.1 GCA_030948055.1 Verrucomicrobiota bacterium
AAGGTGACGTGCCCACGCGGCACTGGTTCCATTTGGGGCGCGTCGTCACACCTGTGCATAGTGGGGCGGCGTTGATCTCATGGTCCGGTTCAATGTTCGAGTACTTAATGCCGAACCTGGTCATGCGTTCTCCCCGAGGGTGTATTCTCGACGAAACGGACCGCAACATCGTGCGCCGCCAGGAAGAGTATGGCGCTGAGCGAAGACTTCCGTGGGGCGTATCGGAATCCGCCTACAACTCTCGGGATCTGGAGTTCACTTATCAATATTCGAGCTTTGGCGTTCCCGGCCTGGGGCTCAAGCGTGGCCTCGGTCAGGATGCGGTCGTTGCTCCTTATGCGACGGCATTAGCTGCGATGATCGCGCCGCATGCCGCGGTGCAAAATTTTACGCGCCTCGCCGAGGCGGGGGCGAACGGCAGGTATGGTTGGTATGAAGCTCTGGATTACACGCCGGTGCGTCTCCCGGAAAACGAGAAGGTCGCCGTGGTCCGTTGTTACATGGCGCACCATCAAGGCATGACTCTGATTGCGCTCGCCAACGCATTGCAGAACGGCGCGATGCGGTCTCGATTTCACGCCGAGCCCATAGTGCAGGCGACCGAGCTTCTCCTTCAGGAGCGCCCGCCGCGTGACATCGATGCTACCCATCTCCGTCCACAGGAAGCAAAGGCTGCGACTTATGTTCGCGAGCTGGTTCCGCCGTCGTCGCGCCGTTTTCATTCGCCTCATCAGGCTATCGTCCAGACGCAACTTCTCTCCAACGGCCGCTACTCGGTGATGATGACCGCGGCCGGGTCGGGCTACAGCCGCTGGGGCGAAATGGCCGTGACGCGCTGGCGCGAAGATCCGACGTGCGATTGCTGGGGCACTTACATTTTCCTCCGCGACATCGATACGGGCGAGGTCTGGTCGGCGGGTTATCAGCCCAGCGGCATCGAGCCTGATAGTTACGACGCGGCGTTCTTCGAAGACCGGGTCGAAATCTCGCGACGCGATGGAACGATTACGACCCGGCTGGAAGTGGCCGTCTCGCCGGAGGACGACGCCGAGGTTCGTCGGATCTCCATCTTAAACACAGGACACCGCACGGAAGAAATCGAGTTGACCTCCTATGCGGAAATTGTGCTGGCACCCGATGCAGCCGACGCGGCCCATCCTGCTTTTTCGAATTTGTTCGTGGAGACAGAGTTTGTCACCGATCTCGAGGCCATTCTGGCGACGCGCCGCCGCGGGTCGCCCGACGAGCCCGAGGTCTGGGCGGCACATATCGCCGTCGTCGAAGGAGACACCGTCGCGGGAGTTCAATTCGAAACCGATCGCGCGCGCTTCCTCGGCCGGGGCCGCGCCATTCGCACGCCAGTTTCCGTGATCGACGGCCAACCGCTTTCCAATACGGTCGGCGCCGTGCTCGATCCGATCTTTAGCATCCGGAAGCGCATTCGATTGGCGCCAGGAGCTACCGCCCGTATCACCTACTGGACCGTCGCCGCGTCATCTCGGCGAGGCGTGCTCGACTTAGTCGACAAGCACCGCACCCCGGCGGCGTTTGAACGCACGATCACGCTGGCCTGGACGCAGGCGCAGGTCCAACTCTTCCATCTCGGCATCGGCACGGACGAGGCGACTATGTTCCAGCGCCTAGCCAGCCATGTGCTGTATGCGAACCCAGCGCTTCGCCCTTCATCCGATGTACTCACGCGAAGCGAAGGAGCGCAGCCCGCGTTGTGGGGTTACGGCATTTCGGGTGACCTACCCATCGTGCTTTGTCGGATTGATGATACGGCGGACGTGCAGATCGTTAGGCAGCTCCTTCAGGCGCATGAGTATTGGCGGATGAAGCAGCTGGCCGTCGATTTGGTGATCCTGAACGAATATCCGGAATCCTACGCGCAGGATCTGCGTACGGCCCTTGAGGGAATGGTGCGCGCAAGCGAGTCCCGCCGACCCTCTGGAGAAGCGGAGACCACGCGCGGAGCGGTCTTCATATTGCGTGCGAAACTCGTCTCAGACGAGGCGCGAAGTCTTCTCCAAAGTGCAGCGCGCGCCGTGCTCTTCAGCCGCCGCGGCAGCCTTTTCGAACAATTGAAACGATTGGACGAGGGAGAACTTTCCCCCGCAAAATCGCAACGCCGCATTGCACCGAAGGCGACGCCGCAATCTGTGCCGGGTCCAGAACTCGAATTCTTCAATGGTCTGGGCGGCTTCTCCAAGGACGGCCGCGAATATGTGACCGTCCTGGGCGCTGGGCAATGGACGCCGGCGCCATGGATCAACGTCATTGCCAATCCGTCATTTGGCTTCCAGACCTCGGTCGAAGGTGGCGGTTACACTTGGTCCACGAACAGCCAGCAGAATCAACTCACTCCCTGGTCCAACGATCCCGTCTCGGATCGCCCGAGCGAGGTGATCTACATACGCGACGAGGATGGGACGCTCTGGAGTCCGACCGCGCTCCCGATACGCGAAGAAGCGTTTCCTTATATCGTTAGGCATGGTCAGGGCTACAGCCGGTTCGCGCATACCTCGCACGGCATTTCAGTCGAACTTTTGCAATACGTGCCCACAGGCGACCCGATCAAAATCTCGCGGCTAACGATCAAGAATCAGTCGGGCCGGCCACGTCGTCTTTCCATCACAGCCTATGTCGAGTGGGTTCTGGGCGCTTCCCGCGCCAACACGGCGCCGTTCGTTGTGACGGAGATCGATCCCGAGACCAACGCGATGTTCGCGCGGAATCACTGGAGCGCAGGTTTTGGGACGCGGGTCGCGTTCGCAGATCTCGGCGGGCGTCAGCAATCGTGGACGAGTGACCGGAAAGAATTTCTCGGCCGCAATGGCATGCTCGATCGGCCCGCGGCGCTCGTCGGGAACAAGAGCCTAACGAATACAGTTGGTGGCGGACTTGACCCGTGCGGCGCGCTGCAAACGCATCTCGAGCTCGAGGTCGACAGCTCGACCGAGATCGTCTTCTTCCTCGGCGAAGCGGCGACGAAGGAAGAAGCAGTTATCTTGATCAAGCGCTACCGGGAAGCCGATCTCGACGCCGTCTTCAACGAAGCAACCGGCATCTGGAATGAAGCCCTCGGCACGGTGCAGGTGAAGACGCCCGATCGCGCGATGGACCTCCTGCTCAACCGTTGGCTGCTCTATCAAACGCTCGTCTGCCGCGTTTGGGCGCGGGCGGCGTTTTATCAAGCCAGCGGCGCTTACGGCTTCCGCGATCAACTCCAGGACGTGATGGCGCTCAGCGTTTCGAACCCGCAGATTACGCGCGAACACTTGTTACGCGCAGCCGCGCGGCAGTTCGTCGAAGGCGACGTGCAACACTGGTGGCTTCCACCGCTCGGCCAGGGCGTGCGCACACGCATCTCCGACGACCGGATCTGGCTGCCCTTCGTCGCGGCGCACTACATCGACGTGACGGACGACGTCGGCGTGCTCGATGAGATGGTGCCGTTTCTCGACGGTCCGGAATTGATGCCTAACGAACACGAAGCTTTTTTTCAGCCGACGATTTCAACTAAACAGGCAACGCTCTTCGAGCATTGCGCACGCGCTCTCGAGACCAGCCTTGCGGTCGGCACTCACGGTCTCCCGCTGATCGGAACCGGCGATTGGAACGATGGGTTGAACCGCGTTGGCCTTGGTGGCAAAGGCGAAAGCATCTGGCTCGGCTGGTTTCTCCATGCCGCGCTCACGGCTTTTGCAACCTTGGCAGATCGTCACGGTGAACAAGACAGGGGAACAAACTGGCGGCAGCACGCGGCAAAGATCGGACAGGCTCTTGAGCGCGATGGCTGGGACGGCGCATGGTACCGGCGCGCATATTTCGACGATGGAACACCGCTCGGTTCGCACGGCGACGCCGAGTGTCGGATTGATTCCATCGCGCAGTCGTGGGCTGTCGTTTCCGGGGCCGCCGACAAGAAGCGGGCCGGAACCGCCATGGCGGCCGTAAACGAACAGCTCGTCTCCCGTGACGAAGAACTGGTCATGCTCTTCACTCCACCGTTCGATAAAACACCTCTCGATCCTGGTTACATCAAACGCTACCCGCCCGGCATCCGCGAGAACGGCGGTCAATACACTCACGCGGCCGCATGGTCTGTCATTGCTTTTGCCATGCTCGGCGACGGCGACAAAGCGGGTGAGCTGTTCTCCATCCTGAACCCGATCAACCATGCGCGGACTCGCGCCGAGATCTATCGCTACAAGGTCGAACCCTATGTGGTCTCGGCCGATGTTTACACCGAGCCATCGCACGTCGGCCGCGGCGGCTGGACCTGGTACACTGGCTCGGCCGGTTGGATGTATCGCGCCGGACTCGAATGGATCCTCGGCTTTCGGTTAAAGGGAACGACGCTCGTCATCGATCCCTGCATTCCCAAATCGTGGCCCGGTTTCGAGATCACGTTCCAATATCATTCCGCGCGTTACGAGATCGCGGTTAAGAACCCACGCGGAGTCAGCCGCGGCGTTACGAGCATCACTCTCGACAACAATCCGCTCCCTCCAGGTGAGGCGCAGATTCCCTTATCGAACGACGGCGCAACTCACAAAGTTGAGATAGTCTTGGGGTAGGAAAGAGGTATTTTTCTTAGCGGCGCACCACGCACTCACGCGGTCCGCCTATCGGCCGCCGCGTGATATTTCTTGCGGATATTGGCTATGTCCACGGTCGCTTCGGGGACCTGGATGCCCATTTTTTCCATCGTCTCGACGATGATGTGCGAGATGGCCAGGTTGCGGAACCATTTGTGATCGGAGGGAATCACGAACCACGGCGTCGCCGCGGTGCTGCACTTTCCGATCGCGTCTTCGTAAGCGGTTTGGTAGTCGTCCCAGAGCGCTCTTTCCGAGTAATCCGCTTCGCTGATTTTCCAATGCCGCGCCGAATCGTCGAGCCGATCCTTAAAGCGCTTGAGCTGCTCTTCCTTGCTCATGTGGAGGAAAAATTTCAAAATGTGCGTGCCGTTCGCGACCAGGCGGCGCTCGAAGTCGTTGATCTGTTCGTAACGCTGCGACCAGACCTTTTGCGGAACGAGATCATGCACGCGGACCACGATCACGTCTTCGTAGTGTGAGCGATTGAAGATGACGACCTCGCCATGCCGCGGCGTCTGTCTTTCGATGCGCCAGAGAAAATCATGCGCAAATTCCTCCGCCGTCGGCTGTTTGAACGGCACCACGCGGCAACCCTGCGGATTCATCGAGCCGAGGACATGCCTGACGACACCATCCTTGCCCCCGGCGTCGGGCGCCTGCAGACAAATCAGGAGCGAACGCTTCTGCTCCGCGTAAAGCTGGAACTGGAGCGCGTCCATCCGCTCTTGCAGCTTCTTGATTTTGTGGTGCGCGGACTTTTTGTCTTCGTGCTTGTCGGCACGCGCTGGATCGCAATTTTTCAACCGGACGGTGTGGCCTGGCCTAACGAGAAAGGTGTTTCGATAATTCATGGTGAAGTTTTAGCTGCCTCTTTTGTCCGAATGCGACAACACTTCGAAGCCGGCGATTACGTCGAAGAGTTCTTCGTCGATGCTGCTTTGGCGTAATTGGTGGAACTTGCCCTGCAGCTTGGCCAGAAGCTCGTCGATGTTTTTGTCGGCGCGTTGCATGGCGGCGAGGCGGCTGGCGTTTTCGCTCGCGAGAGACTCGGCGCAGGCGCGGAAGATCGAGACGAAGAGATACTCGCGAATGAGGGCACGTAATGTCGCGGTGCTGCTGCCGATGACCTCGGGGAGGTTCTTCGCCGGCCAGGGAATCTCCGCCAGCTTGCGACGCCAGCTTTCGTCCAAGGGCAGCAGGCGCTGACTGACCGGCTCGTAGCCGGCTCCAGTGGTGGGGCGATTGTAGAAGAGGTGAAGCTCGGTGACTGCATTCCGCCCGCGATGCGTCTCGTGCTCGACGAGGATTTTCCCGACGAGCGGCGTGATGGCTTGGATGGAATTCGGCACAGAGAAGAGCCCGACCGGCGCCAGCCCAGCGTCTTTCAAGCGCGCGTGCACGCGCGCACCGACGGCCCACACTTGCGGTTTATTCGTTAGGGCGGCCAGTCCCTTCACTGCATGGTCGGTTATGACATCATTGAACTGGCCGACTAATCCTTGATCGGAACCGAAGACGACCGCGGCGATTACATCTGCGTCCGGGCGTTTTGCAATGGTCGGTGTGGCACCAGCAGCACGGAAGCAGACGCTCAGCCCCAACTCCACCGTGCGATAATAATCGCCTAACGACTGCACCGACTTTTCGTATTGACCGATACTCGACGCCGCCAAGGCTTTCATCGTCCGCACGACGGATTGAAGATCGCCCGCGCTCTCGATCTTTTGGCGCAGACTTTCCGTCGTGTTGCTCATGTCTTTGCCTTGTCCGCCGGCTTGGGCTTGGGATGGAAAGAGACGAGCGCTTGCTCCGCGAGGTCCGTGATCGTTTTGCGGTCTTCGTCGCTCAGCTTATCGGCGGTGTTCAATCGCGTGGTGACTTCCGCTGGAATCTTCGCGGCCGCTTCGCGCAACGCCTGTTCGGCTTCTTTCATCCGTTCGAGCGGCACATCGTCAAAGAGTTTCGCGCTCAACGCCAGGAGCACGGCGATTTGTTCGACCACCGGCACCGGAGCGAATTCCGGTTGTTCGAGACAGGCGCGGATGCGCCGCCCGTGATCGATGATCTTGCGCGCTTCTTCATCCAAGCGCGCGCCAAAACGGGAAAAACTTTCGCGTTCCTCGAATTGCGCATAGGCCAGTTTGAGGTCGCCGGTGACCGCGCGGTAGGCCGCCAGCTGCGCCTTGCCGCCGACACGTGAAACGGATTTGCCGACATCGACCGCGGGCAGCACGCCCAACTCAAAGAGCGACGGCGAGAGATAAATTTGTCCATCGGTGATGGAGATCAGATTGGTCGGAATATAGGCAGACATGTTTTGCGCTTCGGTCTCAATGATAGGCAACGCCGTGAGCGAGCCGCCGCCGCGTTCTTTGCGCAAGTGCGTGGCCCGCTCGAGGAGCCGCGAGTGAATGTAGAAAATGTCGCCGGGAAAAGCTTCGCGCCCAGGCGGCCGGCGGAGCAATAACGAGAGCTCGCGATAAGCGCGGGCGTGATGGGTGAGATCGTCGTAAACGATCAGCACGTCGCGGCCTGCTTCCATGAAATGCTCCGCGATGCTGGTCGCCGCGTAAGGGGCAATGTAAGCGAGCCCGGGCGGATCGTTCCCCTCGGTCACGACCACGACGGTGTAATCCATCGCGCCTTTCTCGCGCAAACCTGCGACCGCTTTGGCGACCGCCGACGCGCGCTGACCGATCGCGCTATAGACACAAACCACATCGCGCCCGCGCTGATTCAAAATGGTGTCGATCGCGATCGCGGTCTTGCCCGTGCGGCGATCACCTAAAATCAACTCGCGCTGCCCGCGCCCGATCGGAATGAGCGCGTCGATCACTTTCAACCCGGTCTGGAGCGGCACCGTCACCGGCGCGCGATCCATGATCGCCGCCGCGGGTCGCTCGATCGGCAAACGTTCGCTCGCAGCCACCGGCCCATTGCCATCGAGCGCCCGGCCAAGCGGATCGATCACCCGCCCGAGCAAACCTTCGCCCACCGCCACGTCCATGACCCGCCCGGTGCGTTGGACTTCGTCGCCCGCGTGCAGGCCCTGGTATTCGCCCAGCAGAACAACGCCGATTTCCTCTTCGTCCACGTTGAACGCAATTCCAAAAAGGTCGCCGGGAAACTTGAGCAATTCCTCAAAGCCCGCATTGGGAAGACCGGCGACACGCGCGATGCCGGTAGAGACGCTAATAATCGTACCGATTTCGTGCGGCGCGAGTTGCAGCTTGAACGCTTCCCGCGCCTGATCAATTCCCGCAAAAGTGCGGTCGAAAACGCTTTGCAATGTTTCCGGCGCGACGCTCATTTAGTTTAACCGGCGGCTCTAATTCGTTACTTCTTTACTTTCTTGTCGGCGGCCGCTTCTTTTGCTTGGTCCTTAGGGGTCTCGACCTGAGTGGAGACGATCTTACCAGTCTTGGCGTCCACTTGAACCTCGGTGATGTTTGTTGACTTCGGCATGGCAATGTCGAACGACCAAATGAGCTTGCCCTGCTCTCTTTCGATTTCGGCGGACTTAATCTTTCCGTCGGGCACCTTGGCGAGAGCGGTCTTCGTAGCTTCTTCCTGGGTGATCTTGGCTTCCGCTTTGAGCGCGGCCTGAGACTCCTCGACAGCAACTGCGACGGACAAGCCGAGCACCACGACTAAGGCGATGGACAGCGTTAATTGGCTTACTTTTGTTTTCATTGGTTTTTTTCCTGGTTTTCCGTCTCCGTTAATCGAAGGGGAAAGTGTTGTGATTTTGTGATTCCTAGGTTCGGCTTGGCCTTCAGGTTTTGGGCTGCGGTTTAGCCTCCGATTTTGGCTCAGCTTTACCTTCAGGCCTGCCCTTCTCTTGCAAGAGTTCGCCAACGCCCTTTTCCAGCGACGTGAGGTAATCGGCGATGCTCCACGCCACCTTTTGTCCGTTCGCGGTAAGTTCGATGCCGCTGACCAAATCGGGTGTGGTTTCAAAGCGGAGTTTGATTTCGCTCGAGAAGGTTTCGTTGAGCGCTTTTTGAATTGCCGCTTGTTGCTCGGCGGGGAGGTCGAACGCGCTCCGCACGACTGCGGGATCGGACGCAGTCTTAAGAGCGTCGCCGAGGCTCGCTTTTGTCTTTGCGTCCAACGCTTGCAGGCGTCGCAAGAAAACGGCGACCGTTTGCTCTTCGAGGCTGGCCGTGGCGAGGTCGGCCAGCGTCTTTCGGGTGATGGCGAACACTCCCTCCTGCGTTCGGCGACTGATAGCCTGGTTCAAGTGCTGCGCGTCGTTTCGTAGCGTCTCGCCGCGCTTCGCGCTCAAGGCGTCGGCAGCTTTGCGCGCTTCGTCGAGGAGCCGCTCCCGTTCGGTTTTCGCTTCGTCGGTCGCTTTGCTCAGGAGCGCGGCGCGTTGTTGGTCGAACTCATCGTTCTTGTGTTGAAAATCGTCGCGTTCCTTTTTCGCTTCGGCTTTTTTGGCGGCGGCGTCAGCCAGTTCAGCGGCGATCTTCTTCTCGCGCACGTCGATGGCGTTGAGGATCGGTTTGTAAAGAAAGCGCCTCAACAGCCAGACGAGGATGAGGAAGTTGAGCGCCTGCGCGCCAACGGTGAACCAGTCAATGAGCATGGATTACTTTCCGGTCGCCTGCGCGATGACGTGATTCCAAAACGGATTCGCGAAGATCAGAATCATCGAGACGACGAAGCAGTAGATGGCGGTCGATTCGATCATGGCGAGGCCGACGAAGAGCGTGCGCGTGATCGTGGCGGAGG
>JALZAX010000076.1 GCA_030948055.1 Verrucomicrobiota bacterium
TACTGACGCCGGCGTTGCGCAAAAAAATGGGAACCGCCGCGGTGAAACTGGCGGAAGCAGTCGATTACGTGAACGCCGGCACGATGGAATTTCTGGTCGATAACAGCGGCCATTATTACTTCATCGAAATGAACACGCGTATCCAGGTGGAGCACACGATCACCGAAGAAGTTTACGGATGCGATTTGGTGAAGGAGCAAATCAAGATCGCCGCTGGCGAGCATTTATCGCCGCATGTCGCGCACGCCAGCCCGCGCTCACACGCGATTCAGTGCCGTATTAACGCGGAAGATCCCGAGAAAAATTTCCAACCGTCACCGGGAAAAATCGCGTTCTACTATGCGCCGGGCGGTCGCGGGGTGCGGATCGATTCGCATGCCTACACTGGTTACGTCGTGCCGCCCTATTACGATTCGATGATCGCGAAGCTAATTACGGTCGGCGCGACCCGCACTTCGTGCATCGACCGGATGCGACGCGCGCTGGATGAATATTATGTGACGGGCATCAAGACCACCATTCCCTTTCATTCCGCGATCATGCGCGACGCAAATTTCCGCGCGGGAAAATACGATACCGGATTCGTCGAACGTCTGATGAACTCCGACGATTTCGAATTGAAGCCGCCCGCCAGCCGGTTGCACGAGTGACGCTGCAAGATTGCCGCCTTTACGGCATTCTTGATTTAGCTTACGTCGCGACTGCGGATGCGGCGCGTGTGGCGCATGAGATGATCGAGGGTGGCGTCGATATTTTGCAACTGCGCGCGAAACACGAAAATGTATCTGACATCACGACAATCGCGCGCTCGCTCCAGGCGATCACATCTGCGGCGCAAGTTCCGTTCGTCATTAACGATTACGCGCACGTCGCGCGCGATGTCGGCGCTGACGGAGTGCATGT
This sequence comes from Verrucomicrobiota bacterium, assembly GCA_030948055.1. Classification (GTDB taxonomy): domain Bacteria; phylum Verrucomicrobiota; class Verrucomicrobiia; order Chthoniobacterales; family UBA10450; genus JACCTI01. Next base: position 904 of record JALZAX010000076.1, read on the forward strand.
AGGTCAGGATGATATCTCAGTCGCTGAAGTGCGAAAGCTTCTCGGGCCATACGGATTCGTCGGCAAATCTACGCACAGCCTTGAGCAAGCGACGGCCGCTCAAACCGAATGCGCGGATTATATTGGTTTTGGTCCGCTTTTCGCGACGCCCACGAAACCTGACTACCCGCCGATCGGGTTGAGCCAGATCGGCGCCGCACACGCCGCGGTGAAGCTTCCGATTTTTTGTATCGGCGGGATTAAGCTTTCGAATCTGGCACATGTCATCACTGCCGGTGCGCGCCGCGTGGTTATCGTCTCGGGCTTGCTGCAAGCGCGCGATGTCGCAGAGTATGCGCGCTCCGCGAAGATGCTCCTCACGCGCGGCGCGCAAGGGTAAATCAAACATGTCTGTTCTCATCGTTGGCTCCATCGCACTCGACACCGTCAAAACTCCGGTCGAAGAACACGCCGATCAGTTAGGCGGCTCTGCTTCCTATGCCGCGCTCGGGGCGAGCTTCTTTTCGCCGGTCAATCTCGTCGGTGTCGTCGGCGACGATTTTCCGGAATCGGAGTTTGAATTCTGGAAGTCGCGCAAGATCGACACGTCGGGTGTGCAGCGTGTCGCCGGGAAAACATTTCGCTGGTCGGGCGAATATGCCTGGGACATGAACACGCGCGAGACGCGCTCGGTGGCGCTGAATGTTTTCGAACATTTCCGTCCAACACTTCCCGATTCGTATCAGAAAACGGATTTCGTCTTGCTGGCTAACATTGCACCGGCGCTGCAATCGCATGTGCTCGATCAAATGAAACGCCCGCGCTTCGTCGTGGCCGATACGATGGACCTTTGGATTCAAACGACACGCGATGATCTTAATGCGCTTTTACCGCGCGTTGATTTGTTGATTTTAAACGACAGCGAAGCGCGCGAGATGACGAAAGAGACGAGCTTGATCAAAGCCGGACGAAAAATCCTGCAAGCCGGTCCAAAGTACGTCGCGATAAAAAAAGGTGAACACGGGGCGCTCTTATTCGGCGAAGATGAATTCTTCAGCTGCGGCGCGTATCCGCTGGAAGACATTCACGATCCCACCGGCGCGGGCGACACCTTCGCGGGAGGAATGGCCGGTTATTTGGCGGCGAGTGGTGGCGAATTAAACTACGCGGCCTTCCGGCGCGCGATCATTTACGGAAGCGTGCTGGCCAGCTTTAACGTCGAAGCCTTCAGCATGGAGCGTTTGCGCACGCTAACGCGAAAAGAGATCGACGAACGTTACCAGGTCTTTCGTGCCATGAGTCAGTTTGAAGCGGTGGCGTAATCTTGCACTCGTTAGGCCGGAATTTCGCCAGGCTGGCTTTCGCTTTTTTTCTCTTCGGCATTCGCGCAGGCGAGACCAAACAGCCCTGGGTCGTGTTGCACAATTGCCAACTGATGCCGAACGCTTCGAATGACGGCGACAGTTTTCATGTTCGCGCGACGGGGAAAGAATATCTCTTTCGGCTCTACTTCGTCGACGCGCCCGAGACTGACGACTCATTCTCCGATCGAGTCGACGAACAGGCGAAATATTTCGGTCTGACGAAAACGCAAACCTTGCAACTGGGGGATTACGCCAAGCATTTCACCCAAGAAGAATTGAATCGTCCGTTCACGGTTCGCACTTGCATGCAGGATGCGTTGGGACGCAGCCGTCTCGAACGTTTCTATGCCTTCGTGGAAACCAACGAGGGCGATCTCGGCGAACTTCTGGTCGCGAACGGCATGGCGCGAGTCCACGGCAACATGGCCACGCCGGTGGGATTGAGTTCGCCGCAAATGGAAAAGTTGAAATTGCAGCGACTGGAGCGCGAGGCGAAAACGCAAAAAGTGGGCGCTTGGGGTGCGCAGGTTGGCCGTTTAACTGCGCGCGCTCCGAAGCAACCCTCGAAGACCGGTCCCGATTCTTTCGATGCATTTTTCCATCCGGAACGCGTGGCGGCGGCACCGAATGAATCAATCAGCGCCGCGAAGTCGAATTCGTCTTGGCCGTTTCCGCGACCAACGATCGCGCCGACCGTCGCACCCGCTCGTCCGCCGGCAGAGCCAACGACAAACAAACTCGACGCGAATTACGCCACGACGGAACAATTGCTTGCTCTGCCGGGAATCGGACAGGTCCTGGCCGGTCGCATAATGGCCGCGCGTCCGTTCAAGAGCGCGGACGATTTGCGCACGGTAAAAGGAATCGGGCCGAAAAAATACGAAGAGATCCGACCGTTCTTCGACGCGCCTTGAACGACTCGTTAGGCCGGATTCTCGCCGGTTCTTTGCGCGCGCAAGTTCTGGATTTCCTGCTCAAGCGCCTGGATGCGCGCGCGGTCGGCTTTAACCGCCTCGACCAGGCCATTAAAGGCCGCGTGTAGATTGTGATCGCGCGCATCGGTAAACGACACCGCCAGTTCGGCCGTGGCGTGACGGACGAAATCCAGATCTTTTTCGTCGTGCAGCATTCGAATTAATTAGCGGAAAGCCCCCGAGCCGACAAGCGCGATTGCTCGTTTGGTTGCGAGAATTGGCAGACGGTCGTATAAGTTCTTATGAAAAATGCGTTCATGTTCCTCGCGCTGACAGCTTTTGCCGTCGCGATGCTTCCGGGTTGCACAACCACGACAGCGACTACGGACAGTCGCTCCACCAAACCGGTCTACACGACGGAAAAGAAAGTCTACTCGAAAGAAGAGCTCGATAAACGAGGCCGGCAAACTCCTGGCGAGGCGCTGGCCGCGCAGGACGAAGAGATCTCAATCACGCATCGTTAATCGCGCGTCGATTTTTGTCGACTGGCGTGCGGCTCGGGTAAAGACGCGCGCCCGTGGTGATTCGAACACCAAACCTTCTGATCCGTAGTCAGATGCTCTATCCAGTTGAGCTACGGGCGCTGAGAGAGCGGTAATTTGCGGAGGAAGCGCAGGGCGTCAATGCGCCAGTCGCATGGCGGCAACGAACATTTTTCCGTCGCCGGAAAAAACGTGCGCGCGTCCGTTGCAAAACATTTCATGGGTGTTACTCGTTCCCCGTTATGGCTGAGCTGATCAAGTCGGACCAACTGAAAGTTCGTCTCAAAAAAATCCCCGAATGGGAGCTGGAGAAGAAACATATCGAGCGAACTTTCGAGTTTGATGATTTTTCCGAAGCGATCGACTTCGTGAATGGCGTCGCCGAAGTGGCCGATGACGAAGAGCATCATCCCGACATCGATATTCGTTACAACAAGGTCCGCCTTCTTTTAACCACGCACAGCAAAGGCGGATTGACCGATCTCGACTTCGCCCTCGCGGAACGGATCGATACTCTTTCCGACGAGTAGCTTTTCAAACTCGTGCTCGTGATCGAGAGCGCGAAGGTTCGAGCACGATTACGATCACGAGCATGAGCACGAGTTCTTATTCGCGAAAGATCATCGCGACCGTGGTGGTGCTCGCGGTTCTTCTCGCGATTTGGAAATTTATCGACTACCGCACGCAGCCCCCACCGCCGCCGCATCCGGTGGGGGAGATTCAGCCTAACGAGAGGTAGGCGAAGGCCGCCGCCGCGACCGTCGTCATTGCTCGGCGCTCGAAGCCCAGCGCGTCGGGCAGGGGACGTCCTTCATCGACGTCGATAAATTCAAACATCGTTTTGATTTCGGAACGACCAGCCATGCCCGCTTCTTTCTTGCGGCGCATCAAGGTGTCGGAAATCGAATCGTTCCAACCGCATTTCCGCATGAATTCATTCCATACATGAATGTCATCATCGGTCGGCCTTCGGCCGTTTCCGAAACACCAAATGAGAATCTCATCGTCGCTTCCGCCTTGTTTAACACGATTGACCAGTTGCTGATAATCGATGCGCAAAAAGCTGGTGCATTTTTGATCGAAACCCTTGCCGAGATTGGCCTGGTAGTCGGCGGGCAATTCCTGGTTGCCGTTCGCGCGAATCTTGTCGAGCATCCTTCCGAAATAAACGATGCCGCCGACTTTCGAAGCCGGACTGCGGAGCGGTAACCTGCTCATCGATGCACTAGTGTGGAAAACTTAGATATAATTTTCAAGTACTAGTGCACTCGGCCTAACGAACGCACTTGGCACAAACCGTCGGGCAACGCATCCTTTGGCATGGACCGCATCGTGGGTCTCGAAACCGAATACGGCTGTCTCGTCCACGGCGCCGGATCGCATGCTGCCGGCGAAACCTGGCCGGTCAAGGTTAAGAATTTTCTCTTTCGCGAAGCGGAGATCGGGGCGCTGGACTTACATTACCGCGATTACGAAGAACCGCCGGGCAACGGCGGATTTCTGCGCAATGGCGGCCGGATCTACCTCGATATGGGGCACATCGAATACGCGTCCCCGGAGTGTCTGAACCTGCGCGATATCGTCGCGTATGACCTGGCCGGCGATGAGCTTCTGCATTCCTCGCTGCAATCGTTAGGCGTAGCAGACGAAGTTTCGTTCTTGAAAAATAATATCGATCATCACACCGGCGCGACCTTCGGTTGCCATGAGAATTATCTCATGAAACGCGAGGCGCAGTTCACGCCGCCTGTGTTGGGGACCTTGCTCGCGTTCCTGGCCACGCGTCAAATTTTCACCGGCGCCGGCCGCGTCGGACAGGCGAATCCGCTCGCGTTCGATTTCGATCTGCCGCCCTCGGACACGCATGTCGATTTTCAAATCAGCCAGCGCGCCGATCACATCGTGAACGACATTTATCAGTGGGTGCAATTCAATCGCGCCATCATCAACGCGCGCGACGAACCTCTGGCAGATTATCGAAAATATCGGCGGCTCCACTTGCTCATCGGCGATTCGAATATGAGTCCATTTGCGACCGCCTTGAAAATCGGGACAACGGTCTGTGTCCTGTCGTTGCTCGAGCAAGGTTGCCTGACGAAGAATCTTAGTTTGCTCGATGCTGTGCAAAGCACGCGCGACATTTCGCGTGATCCAACGCACGGCTGGATCGTTCGCCTAGAGAACGGATCGACCATTGGCAGTCTCGATCTGCAATGGGAATTTCACGCGCTCGCGCGCAAACATCTCGCCGGTCTAAACGAAGAAACCGATTGGCTGCTCGACAGCTGGAGTTTCACACTCGACGCCATTGCCAACAAACCGGAAACGCTCATCGGCGGCGTCGATTGGATCACCAAGAAATGGCTGCTCGAGATGTTCATGGAATCAGAAAAACTGACCTGGGACGATCCGTGGTTGCTCAGCCTCGATCTCGAATATCACAACATTGATCCGGCGAAGGGATTGTTCTTTGGAGTCCAGCCGGCCAAGCGCATCGGTGAATGGAATAACAGCGTGCGGCATGCGGAAGCGCGTGCGAAGCCACCGCAAAACACTCGCGCTTCCGGGCGTGCGCGGGCGGTGGAGTTTTTTCAAAAACGGAAACAGCCTTACGTGATCAACTGGGATTCGATCGCGTGCGAGAATCGCGATTTCCTTTTGATGGGCGATCCGTTCCGCACCTACGACGACGAGGTCGGCGCGTTTCTCAAGTTGTAACTACTCGATGCGCTCGAGCGCAGGGAGTCCGTAATTTTCCTGAAGGCTCGCGGCTTCCGCTTCCACCTGCGCAGCGTCGAGCTCGATCTGCTTCGGATCTTCTTCGGTTTCGATCTTGATGAAACCGTCGATCGGCTGCTTCACCGCTTCCGCCAGATCGCGCAACGATTTGATTTCTTTGCCATTAACTTTCTGCACCGTGAGATAGGCAAGTTCGTCGTAACCGATGGTGCCGTTCGCTGGCAGGACCTGACTAAGGATGACAATGCGTCGATTGCCTTCGGGAAAAAGTTCGGACTGGAAACGATCGAGATAAACATATTTTTGCGGCGCTTCCTTGAGCCAGTTGTTGCCCCATTCGCGCAGATATTGGCGCGACAGCTCCTGAAAAATCAAACCGCCTAAGACGTAATACGACGGCGGTTGATCGATGTTGTAAGGAGGAACGACGTAATCGCTCGCCGGACGATGATCGAGCACCACATCCAGTTGCATCGATTTTCCCGCCCGCTGAATTTGAACGGGCAAGGTGTCTCCCGCGAAAGCGCGCGCGGTGATCAAGTTGGTGAACTCAATCTTGCCATACAACGGATCAACATAATTGCCGTTCTGATCGATCTCGTTGTTCCCAATTGCCGTCACGATATCGCCGACCTGCATACCCGCTTTGGCCGCCGGCATGTTCGGTTCCAGGCTCATCACATAAACGCCGCCGGGCTTGCCGGTTTGTCCCGCGAATTTTCGTAACTGCGGATCACGCGTTGGGAAGAAGCTGAATCCGGCGGATGGAAAACCACGGTAGTTTTCCGTTTCCGCCGCTTTCAAAAAGTGCGCAATGATCGGCGCGGGAATCGCGTCAAGAACCTGCGAGCGCGGATCGTAACGCAGCAGCAAACCGGCGAGCTTGTTATTCTTAACCAGCGGAATCGTGTAGCTGTTGTCGCGATACTGCATCGACATGCTAATGCGATAAGTGAGGAATTGACCGACGTCGGCGGGGTATCGCGTCATCTGAATGGTCGTGACCAAACCTTCAGTTACGACCAGCGCGCCGGTCGGTTCGAGTTGGAGCGCGGCGAGGCGATCGCCGACCACGGTATCGAGCGCGAGCTGCAAAGGCGCGAGTCCGTTGAGGAATTTTTCGTCGGTTGGTCTAACGAGTGCAAGATTCGCCTCGTAATCAACCACCACCACTTCGGCGGCAGTTTTTTCGCCGGTCTCAGCCCGCTCCAGTTCGAGGTAGTTTTGATTAGCGATCAAATCCGCGGTGACCAAGACACGCTCTTTCGAAAGAACCGCGCCGAGCGCGCGCTTCGAGAATGGCGCCCTTTTCTGCCACGGCCGGGTGTAATCGTACGGCTGACCGGTGACATTTACCCTAACGAGTGAAAGCTCTTTTGGTTTAACCGCCGGCGCAGCGGTCGAAGGTTTGGCGACTTGCGCAAATCCGTCGCTGCAAAAGAGCGCGAGCAGCGACACCACGATGTGAAAACGACGAAGCTTCATTTCGCTCCCTCCTCGATGGGTGGCTTCGCCGGCGGGGCGTCGTTAAGATTTTGTTCGCGCGTGACGTTGTAGCGAGTTCTGATTCGCGCCCGCGCATTTTCGACTTCTTTGCGATCCAACACGAGCGGCGGCGCATCGCCAATCATGCGAATGACAAAACGGTCCGCGGGTTCTGCGAAGGCCTGAGCTAGTTCGCCGAGGTTGCGAATCTTGGTGCCATTCACTTCGTTGACGATGCCGGCCCGATAGGGCTGAAGATAGGTGTTAATCGGATCCGGCAGGATGTTGGTCAAAATGATGACCTCCGGATGTTCGCGGTAGATTTGTTCCTGAACGAAAAAATCGAAGTAGTGACGCAAGCGAAGATCCTGCGGTTGGTAAGCCTGGATCAGGTCTAACGACATTGGCTGAAACAGCAGTCCGCCGTAAACGACATAACGCGGCTGCATGTCGTAGCTGTGACCTTGCACAGCATAGGGCCAGACCGGACCGAGCTCCACGTTCACGGTCATTGGCTGCTTGTCGCGCCAGATATCGAACTTCACGCGGTCGCCTTTGAATTTCCGTTCCACCACTTCCGGCATCTCCACGCGATCGCCCTCGAGCTCGACAAACCCATCGCTCGCGATGGGGTGATCGTCGATCGCCATGAGCACATCGCCGGATTTCAAAACCTTCGATGAATTGCTCTCATCCAAGACCGTCCACACCAACACACCGCGGTCATCGTCTTTCAAACCAAGAAAATTGCGCTGCGCAGAATTCTGCAGCTTCCCGTAGGTGAGACCGAGATCGACATACTTATCGTACGTGCCGTCGGAAATATCTTTGAGGAAACGACTGATCACCGGCGTCGGGATCATGTAGGCCACACCTTGCGCGACGTCGCCGCTGTAACCCTGGAACGCGACACCGACGACTTTGCCATTCTGCATCACCGGCCCACCGCTGTTCCCTGGATTAATTTGCGCGCTGATCTGAATCGCGAGGTGCTGATCGATCGACGAATGCGTGTAGAGTTGGAAATCGACGCGCGAAACGATTCCGGTAGTGACCGACATGCGTTGGCCGCCGATGGGATAACCGTAAGCGGAAACGGTTGATTCCAATTCGGGAATTCCGCCGAAATTGAGCGGCACCATGTCTTTGAAAAAATCTGGAGACGAGACTTTGATCAGCGCGAGATCGCAATCGTTGGCGACGAAGAGAACGGTGGCCGGATACTTATTCGGATCGCCGTCGCGCTCGACCGTGAGATAGCGACTGTTGCTGACAACGTGCGCATTCGTCATGATGCGCTGGCCATCGATCACGAAACCGGCCCCGATGCCGCGCTGAATATTTCCGGAATTCCAAGGCGCTTTGTAATCGGGCTCAACGTCAGTCGCCGTGATGCGGACTAAAC
>JALZAX010000413.1 GCA_030948055.1 Verrucomicrobiota bacterium
TTCCAGCATGCAGCCGCGCGATTCTTCCGTTGGCCCGCTGATTGTTCCGCTCGCGAGCAGATCTCCTGGCTGAAGATTGCAGCCGCCGACGGTATGATGCGCCAGTTGCTGCGCGATGCTCCAGTAGAGATTGAGAAAATTGGTGCGCGTGATAACGTGCGGTGAATCCATCGTGGAAGTGCGCAGCCGCGCTTCCAAATTGATGTCGAAGGTGAAGTCGTTAGGCGCGCGTAGATAAGAGAGCGGCGCCGGATCTTGTGGCGGCAGCGGTTTCCGAAATGGTTCAAGCGCATCGAGCGTCACCACCCAGGGCGAAATGCTCGTGCAGAAATTCTTCGCCAGGAAAGGACCGAGCGGTTGGTATTCCCAAGCCTGCACGTCTCGCGCACTCCAATCATTCATCAGCACGAGTCCGAAAATGTGATCCTCGGCTTTTTCGATTGAGACAGGGTCGCCTAACGAGTTACCCGGGCCGATCAGAAATGCGGTTTCCAGTTCGTAATCAAAACTGCGCGTCGGACTGAAGATCGGCTCGGGCGCGTCCGGCGGTTTGATTTGCCCCCACGGGCGACGCACATCCGTGCCGCTGACGACGATGGAACTGGCGCGGCCGTGATAACCGACTGGCAACCATTTCCAATTCGGCATGAGCGCGTTCTCCGCGCCGCGCAACATCGTGCCGACATTGTGTGCGTGATGATAAGACGAATAGAAATCTGTGTAATCGCCGATGCGCGCCGGAAGTTGCATCGCCACTTCCGATTGCTTGTGCAAAGCGCGCTCGCGCAAAGCCGCGTCATCACGCAATTCCGAAGTGTTCGCACTGAGCAGGCGCTGCAAAGTCTGGCGCGTCTTGCGCCAGGCGGGTCGGCCTAACGACAGAAAATCGTTCAGCGAATCATTCGCGAAAACTTTTCGCTCCAGCTCCAGTTTGCCGGCCTCCTCCAAAATCGATAAATCGAGAACCTGATCGCCAATCGCCACACCTACGCGCGCTCGTTCACTGCCCGGCTTAAAGATTCCGAAAGGAAGATTCTCCAGCGGAAAGTGAGAGTCCGGAGCTACCTCGACGAAAGACTGAAGAACGTTTGGCATAAGCGAAGGTTACAAGTCCGCGACCCGCCGCAAAAAGTCTAGGAGCCATCTGCGCTCATCTCTATGCTGCGACGCCATGAACTTCACTTCGGTCATTCCCCTGCTCGACTTGCTCTTTCTCCTCGGACTTTTCACTTATCTTTTGATCCGCGGCGTGACCCACTCTGTCATCGCCTGTTTTGCGGCCGGTGCGTTGCTGGAATTAATCCCGCATCTTGGTTTTCTTGCCATGCAGCAAATGCCGGGCGGCTTTTCCGCTAATCAAGGCTACTACCCTTTGCTCATGATTATCGCATCGATCGGCACACTTTGTTTCGCGGCGGGATTTCTCTTGCTCGCGAAATTTCTAATGAGTCCAGCGAACGTTGCCGCCTAGCGCGAAAAGTTCACTGTTACGACCACGCAGCCACGACGCTGCGATATTTTGATCGATGCGAGCACTGACGAAAAAGAATCATTCACGAAAAGGCAAGAAGAAGAAGTTTCGCGTGGGAAAATCGGCAATACATGGCCGCGGGGTTTACGCGACACGGGCGATTCGCAAAGGTGCGCGCGTCATTGAATACACAGGCCGGCATTTGCCATGGAAAGAGGCGATGGATTTGCCGCCCCATCGACCGGACGAGCCGTATCATACTTTTTTCTTTTCAATCGATAACGGCGATGTGATCGACGCCAACGTCGGCGGTAACGAGTCGCGTTGGATCAATCATTCCTGCGCGCCCAACTGCGAGACGGAAGAGGACGACAACCGAATCTTCATCCTCGCGCTGCGAAACATTAAAGCGGGCGAAGAACTCTTCTACGACTATCGGATCGAGCCGGCGGAACGACGCACAAAAAAACTGGAACGCGAATTTGCTTGCCGTTGTGCCGCCGCGAAATGCCGCGGCACAATGTTGGAACCGAAGAAGAAAAAGAAGAAGTAGGTCAGCGATCTAGTTTTCACCGCCGCGCGGACCTTCGTTCGTCGTCAGACCCATCCTAGCTTCAGTTCCGGCACAACCGCTCGCGCAAAATATAAGGACGACGCAGACGAGCACGTGCGCCGCGCGCCGCCATCGTTTCACGCTTTGCCTTTGACGTAGGCGAGAATCTTGTCCTGATTTCCTTTGGCCGCCCAAACGTAGCGCAGGAAATCGGCCGGATGCAGATCGTGCGTTCGAAAAAATCGTCGATCGCCACCGCAGCAATACATTAACTCGTTAGGCAATTCGCCCCTCAATCGCCCCTTCGCTTTTTCAATAATCCGCGGCAGCCAGACCACGCCGCCCAGTGCGGCGTCTTTCGCCGGTAGTTTTTCCATCGAAATTTCTTTTTCCGACCAATTCCCCTGTTGTTCGACCACAAAATAATCGCGCCGCACCGCCGTGATGAGCAACGCCGTTTCCGGGTCGAGATCGGACGAATCCT
>JALZAX010000414.1 GCA_030948055.1 Verrucomicrobiota bacterium
CGCGAATGCGATGCAGGAGATCACGCGCTCGCCAGTGACATTCCGCGAAATGGGATTGCTCGGCCGTGAATACGTCGCGGCAAATTTCGAACAGGGCGCGCAGATTCGTCAGCTCGAATTGCATTACGACGAGACGGTCGCTTTGACCGCTGCGCGCCAGCGGGAACCCGCAGTTGCGCGGCGGCAGATTGCCCGCTCTTTCGCGGAGCAGGTCCCGGTAAAATAGCATTTGTTAGGCAAAACATTCGCGCGCGAAAATAGTCTCTTGTCAGCGCGGTAAAATTCGCTTTGGTAAGCCGGCGTTAGCGTTTCTTTTGCGAGTACGTGGTCTCTGCGACCAGCGCCTCGGCGATTAGCAAAGGATCGCTGCCTCCTTAACCGCAATGCATTTCCGTTTTCTCTTAATCTTGGCTCTGGCGCTCGCCTTCTTGGGCGCGGTTCCGCAGACGGCTTCTGCGCAGGAAACGGGAGCCGCGCACGGCGAGGCTGCGGAGAAAGAAGGCGTGTCGCTAAAGCCTGAGATTATTTTTTCCATCGGCAAATTTGGCGTGACCAATTCCATGATCGTGACCTGGATCGTAGCCGCAGCCATCATCATTTTTGCGCAGGCCGCGACTCGGAGGATCAAAGCTGTCCCGAGCGGCGCGCAGAATTTTTGGGAGTGGCTTGTGGAAAGTCTCTACAATTTTTTGGAAAGCATCATCGGCAGCAAACTGGTCAAGAGGACATTTTGGTTTTTCGCTACGATTTTCATTTTCATTTTGTTCGTCAATTGGTTCGGGCTTTTGCCCGGAGTGGGCACAATTGGTTGGGGACATCGTTTACCCAACGGCGCGTTTCAAGTCGATCGACCATTGCTGCGCGGCGGTAATGCTGATCTGAATATGACCAGCGCCATGGCGTTAATCTTTTTCGCGTTATGGATCATCTGGGCTCTGCAAGCCAATGGCTTTGGAGGCTTCATCAAACACATCTTCGCTCCGAAAGGCGAGATGACCGGTCCGCTGAAATTCGTCATGTTCGTGGTATTTTTTGCGGTTGGTTGTCTTGAGGTTGTTTCGATTCTGTTCCGACCAGTATCGCTAAGTTTCCGGCTCTTCGGAAACATCTATGCCGGAGAGGTAATGCTGGAATCCATGTCGAAGATCGTTCCAGCGCTTTCCTGGTTGATCCCCGTACCGTTTTATTTCATGGAGCTTTTAGTCGGTGTGATCCAGGCGCTCGTTTTCATGCTCCTGACCGCGGTCTTCACGATGTTGATCATGCCGCATGAAGAGGCGCATCATCATTGACAAAGTATTTCGGCGGCTGTGACCGTGGTTCCCGCGGGTGTCGTCAAAACAACAACAACAAAAAATAATAAAATGATAATACCACTACTCGCAGAAATTGGCGGCAGCGTTCACATCGGCTTGGCCGCACTCGGCTCGGCTATCGGCGTAGGTTTGGTCGGCATGGGCGCTTCCACCGCCGTCGGCCGTAATCCCGGCGCCGCTACACAAATCCTGGTGCAATCGCTCCTGGGTATCGCGCTCGCTGAAGCGGTCGTCTTCTACGCTATCTACCTGGCACCGCACTAGGGATTACGAATGCTGCCCACGTTTTTAGCAGCGGGTGCTCTCGATTCGGCGCGCGAGACCGCCGAGACTTTTGGTTGGACCGTTCCACTCTTCCTCTCGCAAGTCGTTAGCTTCACAATTGTCGCGTTGCTGCTGCGAAAGTTCGCTTACAAGCCGATCCTCGCCGTCTTGGAAAAACGACGCGAGCAGATCGCGGAAGCGCAGTTGAATTCGGAGAAGATCAAACAGCAACTCGCGGAAGCGGAGCAGCGTTATCAGGAGATCCTGGCCAAGGCGAATGCGCAGGCGCAAAAGATGATCGACGAAGCGCGCGACAGCGCCGGGCATGTGGCCGAGCGCAAAGAGCAGGAAGCGATCGCGGCGGCGGAACAGATCGTGGCCAAGGCGCACGAAGCGACGCAACTCGAACGCGAACGCACCATGACGGATTTGAAACGCGAACTCGGGCGTTTGGTGGTGGACACAACCGCGAAGGTTACCGGCAAGGTTTTAACGTCGGACGATCAACGTCGGTTGCAGGAAGAAGCTTCGCGGCAGATCGCTGCCTAACGAGTGCCTAACGAATGAAGATCAACAAAGAAACGCGCCAGCTAGCCAAGGGACTGTTGCGCTCCAGCTTCACCGATGGCCAGCTGGATAACGGACGGATTAGTTCGCTCGTGAAATCGTTGATCAAAAAAAAACCGCGCAATTACATCAAGGTGCTCGACGCCTACAAACGTCTCCTGCGCCTCGAAGTGGAGAAACGCACCGCCACCATCGAGAGCGCGAGTGAACTGCAACCAGAGGCGGCGCGCGAGATTATCGAAAACCTGAAGCGAAAATACGGCGCTGATTTGAATCCGCGTTTCGTGACGAACCCTGACTTGTTAGGCGGAATGCGTATCCGCGTGGGCAGCGATGTTTGGGACA
>JALZAX010000415.1 GCA_030948055.1 Verrucomicrobiota bacterium
GATCGCGGTTTCGAAATATTTCTACGGCGACATCGCGAATGGAACCGATCCACACAAGGGCGGACGGGAAACTTCCGTGCGTCAGCTGGTCCATCGTGTGACGCGCACAATCACCGATTGGGGAATGGCGGATGGTTACTTTGCTGACGAAAAAACGGCGGAATTATTTTATGACGAGCTGACCTGGCTCTGCGTGAATCAGCACGGCGCGTTTAACTCGCCGGTCTGGTTCAACGTCGGTTTGTATCATCAGTACGGGACGGGCCGCGACGCGGGCGCGGGAAATTATTTCTACAATCGCGAGACCGGCGTGGCCGAGCGGGCGGTCTCGCAATACGAATATCCACAGGGCAGCGCGTGTTTCATCCAAAGTGTGGAGGACACGATGGAGGACATCATGCGCCTCGCGATGAGCGAAGCCATGCTCTTCAAATACGGCAGCGGGACTGGAACTGACTTGTCGTCGTTGCGCAGCACGCGCGAAAAACTTTCCGGCGGAGGGAAACCGAGCGGACCGCTTTCATTCCTGAAAGTTTACGATCAGGTCGCCAACGTGGTAAAGAGCGGGGGCAAAACGCGGCGCGCCGCCAAGATGAACACGCTCAAGGATTGGCATCCGGATATTGAGGAATTCATCGACGCGAAACAGAACGAAGAGAAAAAAGCGTGGGCGCTAATCGAGCAGGGTTACGACGGCAGTTACAACGGCGACGCTTATGGCTCGGTCATGTATCAGAACGAAAATCTGAGCGTGCGCGTGAGCGATGAGTTTATGAACGCCGCCGTGGAAGGCAGCGAATGGTGGACGAAGCGGGTGCGCGACGGTTCGCCGTGCGAACGCAAAGATGCGCGCGAGTTGCTGCGAAAAATCGCCGAAGGCACGCATGTGTGCGGTGATCCCGGGATGCAATTCGATTCGACGATCCACAAGTGGCACACCTGCAAAGGAACGGATCGTCAGAACTCGACCAATCCGTGCAGCGAATATTTGTTCCTCGATAACACCGCCTGCAATCTCGCCTCGCTCAACTTGATGAAGTTCAAAGACGCGGACGGCGTTTTCGATGTCGAGCGCTTCAAGTCCGCCGTGCGCGTCTTTATTACCGCGCAGGAAATTGTGGTCGATAACGCGAGTTATCCGATCAAGGAAATCGCGGAGAATTCGCACATCTTCCGCACGCTCGGACTTGGTTACGCCAATCTCGGCTCGCTCATTATGAGCTACGGCTACGGCTACGATAGCGCGGAAGGTCGCGCGATTTGCGGCGCGATCACTTCGATCATGACTGGCGAAGCATACGAACAAAGCGCGCGCATGGCCAAAGCGATGGGACCATTTCCCGGTTATCGCGATGCGCGTTGCAGCGGCGTACCGAAACCGCTCGCGAAAGACAACGTCGCCTCAATGCAGGAAGTGATCGAACTGCATCGCGCCGCGGTCGGCGAGATTCAGCCTAACGAGGAGTTCGCCTACTTGAAGGATGAAGCTGCGAAGGTTTGGGACAGCACGGCCTCGTTAGGCAAGAAGCACGGTTATCGCAACGCGCAGGTCACCGTCCTCGCGCCGACCGGCACAATCAGCTTCCTCATGGATTGCGACACGACCGGCATCGAGCCCGACATCGCGTTGGTGAAATACAAACTGCTCGCCGGCGGCGGCATGTTGAAGATCGTCAATCAGACGGTGAAGCCCGCGCTCGATCATCTCGGTTACAACTCAGAAGAAATCGAGCGCATCATCGCGCACATCGATGCCTGCGACACGATCGAGGATGTGACCGACACCGACGGATCGATCATTTCGTCGGGATTGAAACCGGAACACTTGTCGATCTTCGATTGCGCCTTCAAGGCGCATCGCGGCGAACGTTCGTTAGGCTACATGGGGCATCTGCGCATGATGGCGGCGGCGCAACCATTCCTGAGCGGCGCCATTTCCAAAACCGTTAACCTGCCGGAAAAAGCATCGGTTGACGAAATCATGGAGACCTACGTCGAAGGCTGGCGGCTGGGTCTGAAGGCGATCGCGATTTATCGCGACGGCTCGAAGCGCTCCGCGCCCCTGAACACGAAAAAAACCAAGGACATGGGCGGCGCGACTGGCGCACTCGACATGATGGTCGAGCGGCCCGAACTCGAAGCGCGCATTTTGGAATTGGAAGAGGAACTCAACGTTACGCGCGGCAAACCGGCGCGTCATCGCATGCCCGATACGCGCATGTCGCTCACGCATCGATTCGAAATCGCAGGCCACGAAGGTTACATCACGGTGGGTCTCTTCGAAGATGGAATGCCCGGTGAGTTGTTTGTCACCATGTCGAAGGAAGGCAGCACCATCGGCGGCCTCATGGATACGGTTGGCACGCTCACCTCCATCGCACTGCAATACGGCGTGCCATTGGAAAGTTTGGTGAAAAAATTCGCCTACCAGCGTTTCGAGCCGAGCGGCTTCACGAAAAATCCCGACATCCGTAACGCGACCAGCAT
>JALZAX010000077.1 GCA_030948055.1 Verrucomicrobiota bacterium
GTGCCGCAACGCGTCGACGATCGCGCGCTTTTCTACAATAAGGATCTCTTGAAGCGCGCCGGCTTCGTCGATGAAAAAGGCGAAGCGCGTCCGCCGCAAACCTGGGAAGAGCTGGCCGCCATGGCGCCGAAGCTGACCGAATTCGACGCGCGCGGAAATATTACGCGGCTCGGCTTCGCGCCAAATTACGGAAACGCGTGGCTCTATCTTTATGCCTGGATGAACGGCGGTGCGTTTCTTTCGCCGGACGCGAAGACGTGCATCGCAAATTCGGCGCCGGTCGTGCAAGCGCTCGAGTGGATGATGAAAATGTACGACGCGGTCGGCGGCGCAGCGGGGGTCTATGCATTTCAAAGCAACTCACAGTTCGGCCAGCTCGATCCTTTCACGATAGGCGCCGTGGCGATGAAGATCGACGGCTATTGGAATTTTCCGGAGAGCCTCGCGCAATTCGGCACCAACTTGAATTACGCGCTCGCAGTTCCGCCATTGCCCGCGGCGGAAGTAGCGAAAGGACGCACCGGATTCAGTTGGGTGAGTGGCTGGTGTTACGCAATTCCATCCACCGCGCGCCATAAAGAGGCCGGTTGGGAATTCCTGCGCTTTCTCTGCAGCCAACGCGCTGCGGAAATCATCGCGGAGAGCAACCGCCTCACCCTCGAAAGTCAGGGCCAGGTTTATGTGCCGACGCAAAATGGAAATCGCCAGATCAACGAATGGCTCTACACAAAATACATCGCGAATAATCCATCCATTCCCGCGAAAGTGCGCGATGGCGTAAAACTGTTGAACGATCTGATCGACACTTCGCCCTACCGTCCGGTCACGCCCGTCGGGCAGTTGCTCTTCAACGAACAAAAGCGCGCCACCGAAAACGCGATCTTCCACAAGCTCTCACCGCAAGCGGCGCTCGACGAAAGCACGCGGCTGGTGCAACGCGCGCTCGATCGCGCGCTGAGTCCGCCGCGCGGGCCAGTCGTGCCGTGGAAATATTTCATCTGGGTTTATCTAGCGCTTATCATGGCCGCGGCGTCTTTCATCTATTTCTGGGAAACGAAGCGGGCAGCGATCGAAGGAACGCGCAGCAGATATTTTCGTTCACAATGGCGTGGCGGTTGGCTGACCGCGTCGCCATGGATCATCGGCTTCATCGTCCTGACTGGCGGCCCGATTCTTTTCTCCATCGTGATCAGTCTGTGTGATTACGACATTCTCAATCCCGCCCGATTCATCGGCCTAACGAATTATCGCACGATGTTCACAGAAGATCCGCTCTTCTGGAAAGCGATCGGCAACACGCTTTACATGGTGATCGGGATTCCGCTCGGCATGGCGCTCAGCCTCGGGATTGCCATGCTGCTCAATTACGAAATTCGCGGCGTCGCTATCTGGCGCACATTTTTTTATTTGCCGTCGATCGTGCCCGCAGTCGCCTCGAGCATTTTGTGGATCTGGATTTTCAATCCGAGCACCGGCCTGATGAATAACGTCTTGCTCTCGTTAGGCATTCATGGGCCAAACTGGTTGCAGGACGAACACACCAGCAAACCTGCGCTCATCATCATGGGACTTTGGAGCGCGGGCGGTGGCATGATTATCTGGCTGGCCGGCCTGAAAGGAATCAGCGCGACATACTACGAAGCCGCCGCGCTCGATGGCGCAAATGCCTGGCAACGTTTTCGCCACGTCACGCTGCCACTTCTGTCGCCCTATATTTTTTTCAACATCATCATGGGCCTGATCGGCACTCTACAAATCTTCACGCAGGCTTTCATCATGACCATGGGTGGTCCGGTCGATTCGACGCTCTTCTACGCCTACTATCTCTTCAATAGCGCCTTCCGTTTTCTGCAAATGGGTTATGCCTCTGCGCTTGGCTGGTTTCTCTTTCTGGCGGTTTTCGCGCTGACGTTGCTGCAACTGAAACTCTCCAAGCGCTGGGTGCATTATGAAGAGTAGCATTCTCGGCCGTGTGGCCGTCTACTTCTTGCTCTTGTTAGGCACAATTGTGTTCGCCTGGCCCTTTCTTTGGATGGCGGCGACAACGGCGAAGCTGGATCGCGAACTGTTTGCCGCTAATCGCCTCCTGCCCGAGCGTCCGATTCCGCGACAACATTCACCTTACGTAGACGATCGTTTCTTTGCCAACGTCAGCGGACCGCGAATGAATGAGGTGCTCCCGTTGATTGAGCAACAATTGGATAAGGGACCGCAGCAATGGCCAGCCGATTTAGATCCAGCTATTTTAAAAAAACAAATCGCACGCGGCCTATATCAACAACTCGTCAACACGGCGCCCGCTGCCATGTGGCAGGGATCACTCGATCAAGTTTGGGCGAATATTCAGTCCATGAGCGAGGCAAGGCCGCTCGAAGAAATCATCTCGCAATTGCGTCGGGCCTTTTACCTCGGTTCCCTCCTCGCGCGCTCGTATGATTTGCAGGAAGACAAACTCGTCGATCCGGCCAACGCGGCGGCGGCCTGGCAAATCGGCGGCAACGCCGCGGCGCAACTGATTCAAAGCGGAACCGCGGCTGAGCGCTTCGCGGAACTGAAATATGATTTTTCGCACGGTGATAAAATCGTGCTCAGCCAGACTTTCACGACCAGTTTCCCCATCGAGCGCCTTCATCGCATCCAACTTTCCCTGCGAACCGACGACACGTGGCACGCGCTCGATATGGCCGTGGAGAAGAACGGCAAGCGTTACCACGCCGATCGCACGCTGGAATCTTCCGATAACAATTGGGTCGTCGCTACTTGGCAGGAACCGGGTCCGGACGATCGACCCACAAAGATTCGCACCTGGACGCTCCTCTATCCAGAAGCAGGCACATCAACGATCAATTCGCCTAACGAGTTGAAGATCACGCTCGAGCTTCATCGGGTGACTCAAGCGCAGGCCTGGTGGGAAAAAATCCGGCGTAATTATCGACTGACGCTCGATTACATCCCGTTCTGGCGTTTCGTTGCCACCAGCGTCTTTCTCGTCATTCTCAATCTCGTCGGCACGGTCATTAGCTGCTCGTTAGTCGCCTACAGCTTCGCGCGGCTGCAATGGCCGGGACGCGCCGTCTGTTTCGCACTTTTGCTCGCGACCATGATGCTGCCGCCGCAGGTGACGATGATTCCGCAATTCCTCATCATGCAAAAACTCGGCTGGTACAACACGCTCTATCCCATGTGGATCATGAGTTTTGTCGCGCCGGCCTTTTATGTTTTCTTGCTCCGCCAATTTCTCAAAGGCATTCCGCGCGATCTGGAAGACGCGGCGCGACTGGATGGCTGCGGCTTCCTCCGCATTTACTGGCACATCATGCTACCACTCGTTAGGCCAACGCTCGCCGCCATCGCGATTTTTACTTTCATCGCGACGTGGAATGATTTCATGAACCCGCTCATTTACCTGGCGGATCAGCGACTCTATCCCCTCTCCTTCGGCCTTTATGCCTTCCAGGTGCAGATCGCCAATCCCGGCACCGCCAAAGGCATGGGCATGATGATGGCCGGTTCACTCCTCATGACTTTGCCGGTCATCGCGATTTTCTTTTTCGCGCAACGCTATTTCCTGCGCGGCGTTACGCTTACCGGCATGAAAGGCTAACCGAGCGCTTTCAGGAGCGGCGCGCGGGTTTGCGGAAGTTTGCCGAACAAAGTGGCGAGAGCGCGCGCCGGATCGCTCTTCAACGTTTTGCTGTCGTGCACGCCCGCGATGCGCGCGAGTTCCATCTCGAAATGCGAGACGGCGCGCAATGTCGGATCGTTCGCGCTGAGAAAACCAAAAGCGCGCTGCAAGAGCGCAAACATGTCGGGCTCGTGATGATCGCTTTCCGTACAGATTTCAATCAGCTCGACGAAATAGGAGGCCGCCTGCATGCGCGCGTAAGTTTGGCGAATTCCTCCGAAAGGATTGCGCAGCGCCACCTCGCGCAAAGTATGAAGATCGGACTTGCGGCTACGCGCGATGGAAATATCGGCTTCGAAAAAAAGATCGAGTTTGCCGGCAAACGGACTCCTCGCCTGCCGCGCGCCTTTCGCGACGGTGCGGATCACGCCTAACGAGTTGGTGCACCAGGAAATGATCAGACTGGTGTCGCTCAGCTTTCGCTTCCGCAACAAAATCGCGGAGGTGCTTTCCATTCGTTAGGCTAATCGACGTACTTCTGCGCGATCGGCATGCGGCGACCGAGACCAAAGGCGCGGCTGGTCACCTTGATCCCGGGCGCAGCCTGCGCGCGTTTGTATTCGTTGAGATCGACGCGGCGCTGCACCCAGCGCACGGTTTTCTCGTCGAAGCCATGCGCAACCATATCGCGCGCGCTTTGATTTTCCTCTACGTAGAGTCGCAAAATTTCGTCGAGAATTTCGTAAGCCGGCAAGGTGTCCTGATCTTTTTGATCCGGGCTTAATTCTGCGCTCGGCGGTTTTTCGATCGTCGAATGGGGAATAATTTCGCGCTCGCGACCTGCTCGCGATTTATCGGAGTTTATCCAACGCGCGAGCTGGTAAACCAAGGTTTTTGGCACATCGCTGATCGCGGCCAGCCCGCCCGCCATATCGCCGTAAATGGTACAATAACCGACCGCGAGTTCGCTCTTATTGCCGGTGGTGAGAAGGAGATGACCGAACTTGTTGGAGAGCGACATCAAGGTCATCCCACGCAAGCGCGCCTGCATGTTTTCTTCCGTGGTGTCTTCGGTCAGACCGGCGAAGACTTCTTTGAATTGCGCTTTGAAACAGTCGAACGAATTGCCGATCGGGATCTCGAAACATTTCATCCCGAGATTGCGCGCGAGCGCGAGGGCGTCATCGATACTGCCGCGCGAAGAATATTGGCTCGGCATGGATACGCCCACGACATTTTCCCGCCCGAGTGCGTCCACCGCGATGGCTGCAACGACGGCTGAATCGATGCCGCCGCTCAAACCAAGCACGGCCGATTTGAAACCACACTTCTGCAAGTAATCGCGCACACCTAACGACAAAGCCTTGAACAATTCCGCGGGAGTTTCGGCCGTTTGGAACGGCATTTTCTTCGCGGCCTCGGTGTCGACGATGATCTCTGCTTCGCGAAAACCGGGGAGCTGCGCAATGATGTCGCCATCGCGATCCACTGCGATGGAATTGCCGTCGAAAACGAGCTGGTCATTTCCACCGACGGCATTGCAGTAGCAAATCGGAAGCGAATATGTTTTCGCAAGCGAGCCGACCATTTCCCGGCGCACGCCGGGTTTCCCGATATTGAAAGGCGAAGCGCTGAGATTAAGAATCAGCTCGGCGCCTTGATCGACGAGCGCGCGCACCGGCTCGATGTCGTAGTAGGGACGCGGGAGGTAATGTTCCGTCCAGATGTCTTCGCAAATGGTCACGCCGATTTTGCGACCGCGAAATTCGAGCGGCGCGACGCTACACGGCGGTTCGAAATAGCGGTCTTCATCAAAAACGTCGTAGGTCGGCAGGAGTGACTTTTGTGTTTTTTGAATGGGCCGGCCGCGCTCGAGCAAAGCCGCGGAATTGTGGAACGGTTTGCCGCGACCTTCGTTGCGCTCGACAAAACCGACGAGCAAGCCGGTTTCGCCTAACGAGTCGTGGAGTCGCTGGAGCACTTCGAGATTCTGCGGAACGAAGCGCGTTTTGAAGACGAGATCCTGTGGTGGATAACCAGTGATGGCGAGCTCCGGCGTGAGAACGAGATCGGCGCCGGCTGCGCTCAAGCGCTCATAAGCCGCACGGATTTTTTCAAAGTTGCCATTAAGATCGCCGACGGTCGGGTTGATCTGTGCGAAACCGATCTGCATGCCTGACGCAAATTATGCGCACGGCGACGAGCAGCAATGGCTTTCGCGACCTAGCGACTCTTGGTCAGCGTCACGCCAGGCGCGGTGTGCTTGTATCCGGCATTGAGCGCATCATCCGCACCGGTGACAAACACCTTGCCCCACTCCACCAGGCAGGCCGCGAGAAAGCCCGCGATCGCGCAGATAATGACTTTCTGGATGAAGGTGGCGTGCATTTCCCCATAATTTTAAGCAAAAGCAATGCCACCTGCTCCGGTGTTACCAGAATCCCCACTGCCCGGTCCGGAGGATCCAAAGACCGAGCGCCAGGTTGGTGATGGCGTGGGCTAAAACGCAGGAGCTGAGACTGCGGGTGCGATAAGCTACCAAATTATAAAGCGCGCCGGTGACGGCGGCGGCGGGCCAATCGGGCGTCGAATGCGAAAGAGTGAAACCGATCGTCACGACTGCGAATGACAGTGAGGAAAAAGTCCCGAACGGAACTTCTTCGAATTTTTCGTTGATGAAGTAGCGCAGCAAAAATCCGCGCCAGAAAATTTCTTCCACCAACGGCACGACCACGACGAGGCGAAGGAAACGAAGCAGAATGGTCGCCCAATAGAACGACGGTTGATTTGCAAAAACATTTGGATCAAAGCCGTCGCCGCGCGCCGCGAAGCCAAAGAACTGTTGCGGCGAAATCCAAAGAACGAAAACAAGCAGCGCGATGCCGATGACAAAGAAAAGCTGCCGCGGAGTTTGCAGATCGTATTCCCGCCAATAAAAAATCAGCAGCGCGCCGCAGACAAAAGTTTGCAGCGGAAAGATCCAATATTGCGGGGAGGCCAGCCAGAACGGACCACCCCACATTTTCAGCAGACTAACTAGCCCAAGGAGCGCGACGAAAATAATCATCGGCCCGGTGTAGGCCGACAACTTGCGTCGGGTGCGTGAGTTGCTTACTGGTTCCATCTGGTGGTGGGTCGCGTAGGTAAGTTCTGAACCATGACCGAGGGAAATCGCAAACCCGAAGTGAACGATCCTGAAATGATGGCGCGTTTACTCGAGCTGGAGCTGGCGCAAAAACGCGCCGCCTGGCAGCGCACCCATACGCAACGGCAGAAGCTACGCGTGTTCAGTTTCCTTTTTCTTTTTCTTATCGTGGCCGGCGCGTTGGCCGGTTTCTATTTTCTTTTTTCGTCAGACAAGCTGGACGAAGTGAAATCGCACCGGCCGAACGTCGAACAAACTTCGCCGAGACCGACCGCTACGCCGTAAGATGCGCTGGAATAAACTTTCTGATTGAAATGAATCCGCTCGAGATCGCCAATTTGCGCACGCAGCTGCTCACTGCTCGTGCACAGTTGAGCGAGCAGGCGGAGCTACTCGATCAGGCCAAAGACAGCATCATTCTTTCCGACGCCCAGGACACAATCACCTACTGGAATCGCGGCTCGCAAAACATTTACGGCTGGAGCGCGGAAGAAGCCGTCGGCAAGAACGTGCACGAACTCTTGCAGACAAAATTCCACGATGGCGCGCGCGAGCTCGACGAAATTCTGCGGAGGGAATCGCATTGGGAAGGCGAGCTGGAGCAAGTGCGCCGGGACGGCGAAGCCATTCATGTGGCGAGCCATTGGACACTGAAAGGTGTCGGCACTGCTTCGCAACGGTTGCAGATCAATACCGATATTACCGCGCACAAAAAAGCGGAAGACGCATTGCGCGTAAGCGAGGAGCGCTACCGCCGCTTCGTTGAAGAAGGATTCACCGCCAACTTCATCATGCGTCCGGACGGCACCCTGGTCACCTGCAATCCGGCTTTCGTTCGCATCTTCGGATTCAATTCCGAAGAAGATGCGCTCGCGACAAATTTCATGTCGCTTCTGCGCTCGCGAAAAGATGGAACGCAGCTGTTGTCGCTCGTCGCGCAACACGGGACGGTCGAGCGCCACGAATTAGAAATGCGGCAGCCTGCCGGCGAAGCTCTTTATGTCGTCGCGCGACTCGTCGGGACCTTCGATCAGCACGGGCACCTCACGCAGTTGCAAGGTTATCTTTTCAACGACACCAAACGGAAACGCCTCGAACAACAGCTGGTCCAGGCGCAAAAGATGGAAGGCCTTGGCACTTTAGCCGGCGGCATCGCGCACGATTTCAATAACATTCTGGCGATCATTCTTGGTTACACCAACCAGCTTGCAAAATGGGAGAAGCGACCCGAGCTCATTCCCGGCGCGATCAAAGTCATCAAGGAAGCAGTCGATCGCGGCGCGGCGCTGGTGCAGCAACTCCTTACTTCCGCCCGCCAGGCGGAAGCCCGCCTCTCGCAGCTCGATCTTAACGAGCTCGTGCGTGAGTTGGAAAAGATGCTTCACGCAACTTTCCCGAAGACGATCGCTTTCGAATTAAATCTCGATTCGAATCTGCCGCCCGTCACTGCCGATCGCAGTCAGATTCACCAGGTCCTGCTTAACCTCTGCGTGAACGCGCGCGACGCCATGTCGAACGGCGGTTCGTTGACGCTGGAAACTTCGGTGGTGCGCGGCGAAGACGTTGCGGAATTTTTCACCGGCGCAGACGCGCGCAATTACGCCTGTCTGCGGGTGCGCGACACCGGCACGGGGATGACGACGGAAGTGAAGGCGCATATTTTCGAACCGTTCTTCACCACCAAAGAACGCGCCAAAGGCACCGGTCTCGGACTCTCGGTTGTTTACGGCGTGGTCAACAATCATCGCGGTTTCGTGCAGGTGGATAGCGAACCGGATGTCGGCACGACCTTCTCCATTTTTCTGCCGCTACTCGCGACGTTGAAGCCAATAAACGACGCGCAATCGGCTCCCGCGGCTCACCCGCGCGAACCACAAACAATCATGTTGGTCGAAGACGAAGATATGTTGCGCGAGCTGGGGATTCAGATTCTAGAAGGCGAAGGTTATCGCGTGGTCGCGGCTAAAGACGGAGAAGAAGCCGTCGACATGTTTGCGCTGCGGCGCGATGAAATCGGTTTGGTGGTGTGCGACCTCGGCCTTCCGAAACTCGGCGGCCGCGAAGTCTTCCTCAAGATGAAGCAGAGCAAACCGAGTGTGCGCGCGATCGTGGCGAGCGGTTATTTGGAACCGGCCATGCGCTCAGAGATGTTGAAAGCTGGTGTGATCGACACCATTCAAAAGCCGTACGATTTTCGTGAACTGATCGAAAAAATCCAGAGCGTCATCGGCAAAGCGCAAAGCGAAGACGATCACCCGCAGTTGTTCTAACTGCTCGTTAGGCGACCGCTAGCGCGGCGAAATTTCGATCGACGGCTTCTTGCCTTCCACCATCCGCACGCTGCTCTTGCGCTGATTCTGCACAAAAGTGTTGTTATCGCCATACTTCGCCCACGGTCCCACCGGCACCTCTGGGAAATCGACAAATTTCCAATCGGTCACATCCGTGTCCTGTAGCCCGAGGAAATCACGCAC
>JALZAX010000078.1 GCA_030948055.1 Verrucomicrobiota bacterium
GGCTCAGTCTGGCCGATCGTTCCGGCACGATGGATTACGTGATTTTCGTTCCGCAAAAAGCCAGCGTTTCGGCGGAGCTAGCGACCGGCGAACTGATCGTCGATGGCGTTTACGGACAAACAATCGATGCGCGCCTAACGAGTGGTCGGATGATAATACAAAATTGTTTTGCCGACACGCATACAAATGTCGGCGAGGGCGGACTCGCCATCATTTATGCCTGGTGGGAAGCCAGACGCTTTTCTTTTTCGGCGGACATCGCGCGCGGGCATGTGAACCTGATTATTCCTTCTTCCGGCATGTGGCAGATCGACGGTGAAAGCGGTGACGGGAAAATTTCCAATCAGTTTGCGCGCGAGTCAGAACCGAAAGATCGGATGGGCAAAATGCGCGTCACCGTTGGTGACGGGAACGGCGCGCAATTCAAACTGCACGCCGCGCACGGCAACATCGCAATTCTCAAAAACGAATAACAGCGGATGATCGGAGACATTCGGTATGCCGTGCGGATGCTCCTGAAGAGTCCCGCCTTTCTGGTCGTCGCTTTTCTCGCGATCGCGCTGGCGATTGGTGTGAACACCACCATCTTCGGCGTGGTTAACACGCTGCTCCTGCGTCCGTTACCCGTCGGTCATTCCAAGGAGTTGGTGCAAATCTACACGCAGGATGCGCGCAACGGTCGTGCGCCGAATTCGTATCTGAACTATCGTGATTTCGCTGAAGAGAACACGGTTTTCTCTGGCATGGCCGCCTATCAATTTGTGCCCCTCGGTTTCGCGAACGGCACGGAGACGACCAACATTTTCGCGCAGATGGTCAGCGGAAATTATTTTTCGTTGCTCCAGGTCGTACCGATTCTCGGTCGCGGATTTTCGCCGGAAGAAGACAGCACACCGAACGCTTATCCGGTGACTGTTTTGTCGCATCGCTTTTGGAAAAAAATCGGCGGCGACGAGGACATTATCGGCAAAACGGTCACGTTGAATGGACGCAAGTTCACCGTCATCGGCGTGGCGCCGGCGAATTTTTGTGGGACGGACGTGGGGGTCTCACCGGACCTATGGGTCCCGATGGCAATGCGCGCCTGGGTCACGCCCGGCACGCAGGATTGGTATGAAAATCGACGCGCCTTGATGTTGAACCTGATCGCGCGCTTGAAACCGAACGTGAGTGCATCCGAAGCGGAAGCGCAGATGAAAACAGTCGCGCTGCAACTGCGCGATGCCTATCCGGAATTCAACGAAGATCGCACCGTCGCGCTTGTTTCTTTGGAAGCGGCCAAGACGCAGAGTTTCGCTGGGCCGGGAAATGAGAACGCGATTCAAAATGTTTCGGTCCTTTTGCTGGTGGCCGCCGGCAGCATTCTCCTCATCGCTTGCGCTAACCTGGCGAATCTTTTACTGGCGCGCGCGACCACGCGACAACGCGAAATGGCCGTCCGTCTTGCGCTCGGCGCGGGGCGCGGTCGCATCGTGCGTCAGTTGCTGACGGAGAGTGTTTTACTCGCACTGCTCGGCGGAATCGGCGGAGTCATCCTCGCCTACTGGTTAGGCGATGTGTTGCTTGCGCTCGTGCCGGCCATGCCGCTTCCGCTCGCGCTCGATCCATCGCCAGACCTGCGGGTCTTGTCTTACGCTTTTTTGCTCGCGCTGATTAGCGGCGTGATTTTCGGATCAGCGCCCGCGTTTCAAATGGCCCGCTGGGATTTGACGCAAGGCCTGCGCGAACGCGCCTCGACTGGCGCGGGCACCGGCTCACGATGGAATGTGCGGAACATTTTAGTCGTGGCGCAAATCGCGGTGTCGTTGTTGTTGCTCATCGGTTCGGGACTTTTTTTGAAAGCGTTTCACAAAGCACAGGCGATCGATCCGGGTTTTCGCACCAAGGATCTGGGGCTGATCACGATCGACCTGAATCTCGCCGGTTATAACAGCGCGCGCTCTCTGCAAACGGTGCGCGATGTTCTCGAAAAATTGCGCCGCAATCCACAAGTGCTGGGCGCCGATGCAGGCGAATGGATCCCGCTCGGATTCGGGGGCGTGGGCAAAACCATTTTCGTGGAAGGCCGCGATTCCGCCTCGGAACTGAACAGGCGTTTTGCCAACGCCGGCGCCATCACGCCGGGTTATTTCGATACGCTCGGCATTTCGTTTTTGAAGGGACGCAAATTCACCGAGGCCGATATGAAAAAAAGCGCGGCGCATGTTGCCATCATTAACGAAGCAATGGCGCGCCAACTTTGGCCTGGCGAAGATGCTATCGGAAAACGGTTTCGTTTTTTCCAAAGCGAGCCGCTCGAGATTGTTGGCCTGACGAAAGATGTGAAAGCCAGCTCCATCGGCGAAACTCCCACCGCCATGGTTTACCTGCCACTGACGGAAGCGCCTAAGGGAGCGATTACGATTTTCATTCACACGGCGGGCGCCCCGGGACCAATGCTGATGGAAGCGCATCGCCTCGTGCGTAACATCGATACGCAAATTCCGATCAGCTATGAAAAGACGATCGCCGATCACATGGCCTTCGCGCTTTGGCCTTCGTGGATGGGCGCGGTCTTGTTAGGCGCTTTCGGCTTACTCGCGCTCATACTCGCGTCGATGGGCGTCTACGGCGTGATGGCGTATTCGGTCAGTCAACGCACGCGCGAACTCGGCATTCGCATCGCGCTCGGCGCCCAGGCGAGTCAGGTGGTGCGGCTCGTTTTGCGGCAGGGAATGGGAATCGCGGTCGTCGGACTTTTCATCGGGTTGCTGGCGGCATTCATGGCGACGCGTCTGCTCGTCGCGCTTTTGTATGGAGTAAACCCGAATGATCCGCTGGTCTTCTGCAGCGTGACCATCCTTCTGGCGCTCGCCGCCTACGCCGCCTGTTATTTTCCGGCGCGGCGGGTGGTCAAAATCAATCCAGTAATCGCGTTGCGTTTCGACTAGTCACTTCGGTTTCTGCAACTCGGCTAAGTATTGCTGCGCGGGTGTGAGTTGAGGATCCAATTCCGTGGCGCGTTTGATTTGATCGAACGCTTCGTCGGCACGGCCGAGTTTATTGAGCGCATAACCGCGTTCCAGACATGCTCCGGCAGATTTCTCATCAAGACTGGCAGCGCGCTCCGCGTCCTCAAGCGCGAGACGCGGTTGTCCAATTTCGTTCAGCTGCCAGGCGCGCGTCACGTAAAGCTCGGCGTTATCTCGCTCGAGTGAGATCTCTGCATCCAGCCGGGCGATTGTTTCGAGAAATTCCGGCGAAAGACTCGTTAGGCGAAACGGTTGTTCTACGCCGAGATCCTGGCATTCGGCGACGCGATCCAGGCTAACCAGAGCGAGCGCGCGAAATAATCTCGGCCGCATGGCCCATTCCGCTTTCTGTGCCGCTGCTTCGCTGTCGAGCAACGCCATTTCTCCATCATCGCTGCGCAAAAACAACAGTGCGCGATCGGCCAGGAGTTGATCGTCATCCGGCGTCATAGCCAGACGCGCGTCGAGTTCGCGAATTCCCGCGAGAAAGGGCGTGAGCCGCAAAAAAAGTTTTTGTCCGCGGTGCACTTCGGGATCAAGCGCATCGAGGGCGACGGCTTTCTGGCAATCATCGACTGCTTCCGTCCAGCGATGCATTCTCCGCTCTTCCAAGGCGCGCTGCATCAGCGCCGGCGCGGCGTTTTCGCTCGAACTGGACTCGTTAGGCGCAACTGCCGCATCCCGTTTGCGTGCGCAGGCCGCGACGAAAAAGAGCGTGAGGCAATAGAAAAACGCTTGGCGAATAAACGGTTTCAAAGAAGATGCCTTAGCTTATGCCGTCCTTCGATATCGTCTCGGAAATCGACAGGCAGGAGATTGATAACGCGCTTAATCAGGCGCGCAAAGAACTTGCGACCCGCTTCGATTTCAAGGGCACTACGGCGGAAGTTGTTTACGAGAAAGACAAGATCACGCTTACGGCGGAAGATGGAAATCGCCTGCGCGGATTGCGTGAGATTGTCATCGGCAAGCTTTCGAAACGCGGGGTCGATCTGCGTAACATCAAGCAGGAAGACGCATCGATTTCATCCATCGGTCATGCGCGGCAAGAATTGAAAATTCAACAGGGCCTTGAAGGCACGAAGGCCAAGGAAATCATTCACGCGATCAAAGGCGCAGGCTTTAAAGTGCAAAGCGCATTGCAGGATCAGCAAATTCGCGTCACCGGAAAAAAACGGGACGATTTGCAGGAAGTGATCGCATTCGTTCGCGAGAAAGATTTTGGTGTCGCGACCTACTTCAAGAATTTTCGCGATTAGCCCCCTTGCACGGGGGGCATGATGGCGATCTGCTCGTTAGGCTGAAGAACATGATCGCGGCCGACAAACTCGACCCCGGCACCGATGAGAATGGTACTGTCCCAATCGCGCAGCGCCGGAAGGCGCGCGTAAAGCTGGCCTAACAAGTCGTCGATCGTGGTGCCATCTTGCACTTCGACTTCGAGTTCCGAATTTCCCGCAATGTCTTTCAGTCGCGAAAAAAACTGAACTGACACTTTCACGACGTGATCAAATCTTTTCGCAGGACGCCAATGCAGGGCAGGTTCCGATAACGCTCCATGTAATCGAGTCCGTAACCGACAACGAATTCGTTGGCGATTTTGAAACCGATGTAGTCTGCATCGACCGGTGCGGCGCGGGGGATTTCTTTTTCCAACAGCACGCAGACACGCACGCTGAGGGGTTTGGCTTCTTCGAGTTTGCGGCGGATTGCGTTAAGCGTGAGGCCGCTGTCGAGAATATCGTCCAGGATGAGGATGTGACGCCCGGTGACGTCGGGCAATACCACCTGGCGAAACACCACTTCGCCGCTCGACTTGGTCCCGCCGTGATAGCTCGCGACACTGAGGCAATCGAGTTTCAAGGGCAGCGGAATGCGGCGTAGAAGATCGGCCATGAATATTAGGCTGCCGTTCAGGACTGCGATGACGGTGAGCTCGCGTTCGCGATAATCACGGACAATTTCGGCCGCGATTTCGTCGAGGCGAGCCATGATGGTTTGCTCGCTGAAGAGCACGCGCTCGAGGTCGTCCTGCATCCGCTGCTAATATCACCAGCCGCTGGAATTTTCGCGAATAATCTGCATGTCGTCCGACTCGAAACGGTCGGGATTTTTCTTCGCCATTTGCGCGAGCCATTCGAAATCGTTTTTGCTGTTGGTTCGTTGCCCGAGAAAAACCGGGAGCGAACTGGTCGTTAGGGCACGGACCAGGCGGATCTTGTACTCGTTAGGCGAAGCCGCCACCGCTTCATCCATGCACGCAAGGCCTTTCTTAAGAGTTCGCAACTTCGTCGGACCAAATCCGAGATCGCGGCTGCGCAACGTGTAGGAGCTGCCCAGATAGACACGCGCCAGCTGATTTTTCGGATCGGCCGTGAGCGCAGCTTCGAGTCTTTCGATGCATTGGTTGACCGCGTCCTTGTCGCCGGCCACTGCGCGCCGATACAACGCCGGTATTTCCTTCTGTTCGTTAGGCGCGGCGAGCAGAAAGCTCCAAGTCCCAAATCCCAAGCACCAAAGAAATCCCAAGCTCCAAATTCCAAAAGCTATGCGGCCGCGCCGATTGGGATTTGGGATTTGGAGCTTCTTTGGAGCTTGGAGTTTGGGATTTGGAATTTCTTTCATTCGCCCATCACCGTGACGACCACGCGACGTTTGTGCGGCGCGCGACGATGTTCGAAGAGAAAAATGCCCTGCCAGGTTCCAAGCTGGAGTTTGCCATCTGCGACGGGGATCACTTCGCTGGAACGTGTCAGCGCCATCCGGATATGCGAGGTCGAGTCGTCCGCGCCTTCGGATGTGTGGACGAAGTAATCAGCATCTTCGGGAACGAGACGTTCGAAAAATTTTTCCAGGTCGACCCGTGCCGAGCGATCCGCGTTTTCGAAAATGACCAGACTAGCGCTGGTATGCTGCAAGAAAATCGTAGCCGTACCGGTACGAATTCCGCTGTGCCTAACGAGACCTTCAATTTCGCCGGTGATCTCGTAAGTGCCCTTGCCTTTTGTCGGAACGAGGATGGTTTCGCAATGCGCCGCCATTGAGCACTCGTTAGGCGTTTGCTCGCACCTGCGCGATCGTCTCGATGAGATGCAGCGGGTCGACGGGCTTGGCCAGATGATGATCGAAGCCCAACTCGAGCGCCTGCTTTTCATCCTGCGCACTGGCAAAGGCGGTGAGGGCGATGACTGGAATGCGCTCGCGTTCGGGTGCGGTCAAAGTGCGAACGGTGCGGATGAATTCGTAGCCGTCTGTTCCGGGCATGGCGATGTCGGTTACAATGACGTCGGGCCGGCGCTTCTCAATCGAGGCGAGCGCTTCGGCCACGGATGGCGCGGCCGAAATTGTCGCGCCGCATTTGGTCAACGCGAGCTTGAGTAAGTCGCGCACCGTTTTTTCGTCGTCCACCACCAGAATGTGCAAACCGCGTAAGGCCTGCGTGGCGACAGGGTCTTTTTCCGGAGCGAAATATTTTTCCGTGACAGCGGGGTTATTTCCCTCCGGAACGACTGGCAGCAGGACGGTGAAACGACTGCCAAGATTCTCTCCCGGACTTTCGGCTTCGATGCTGCCGTGGTGCATGGCCACGAGTTGTTGCGCGATTGCCAGACCGAGACCCAAGCCGCCATGGTGCCGCGTCGAACTACTGTCGCCTTGCCGGAAACGTTCGAAAATGTGCGGCAACAAATCTGCGCTGATGCCTTTGCCGTTATCGGTGATTTCCACCGCGGCCATGGAATCACGCAGCCCGGTGCGGACCGACATGCGGCCGCCTTTCGGCGTGAATTTCACGGCGTTGGCCAGGAGATTAAGGATGACTTGCTGCAAACGGCGCGCGTCGGCCCGCACGAGCAATCCGGCCGCGTCAGTCGAAACGGTCAGCGCGATTTCTTTGGCATCGGCCGAAGGGCGAACCGCGTTAACGGCATCGAGCACGATCTCGCTCAAGACGCGCACTTCGCGCTCGAGATGCAGTTTTTGATTAATGATGCGCGAGATATCGAGGACGTCCTCGATTAAATGCGCCTGCGCTTCCGCATTGCGCATAATAGACTGCACCGCTTCGGTGCGCTCGGCCGGACTGAGCAAGTCCTCCTGCATCAAACGCGTCCAACCGACGATGGCGTTGAGCGGTGTTCTTAGCTCGTGCGAGATGGTCGCGAGAAATTGATCCTTGCGAATGTTCTCATCGCGCATTTCGTCGCGCGCTTCGCGCAGGGCGAGCTCGACTAATTTTTGCTCGTGAATGTCCGTGCAAGTGCCAAACCAATTTGTGATCTGATCCTGCGCATCGCGATGGGGCACGGCGCGGCCGAGAAACCAGCGATATACGCCGTCGTCCGCGCGGCGAAACCGGAATTCGATGTTGTAAGGTTCACCGGACCGCAATGCTTCGGCCCAATTGTGGTTCGCGCGCCCAACATCGTCGGGATGAAAGAGGTCATCCCACTTTTCATCGACGCCTCGATCGACCGGTAAGCCGGTATACTCATACCACCGGCGGTTGTAATAAAGATGGCGTCCGTCCGGTCGCGTGATCCAGACGATCTGCGGCAACGCGTCGGCCAATTGCCGCATGATTTCCAATTCTCGTGGAAAGCGTTCTTTGGCTTCCATCGCCCTTCAAACCTGAGCAGTTCGCACGGCGTGGCAAGCGCAACGTCTCGGGGCGTTGCGTGCTATAAATTAGAGCCGGTCTGGTGGCGAATAACTTGCCAAACGGCTTTGGGTGTCGGGCTCGGCACCGGTTTCGCGGTCGTGGTGGTCGTCGTCGTAGTAGTTACTTTCGTCCCATCTTTATTTGTCGTGACCTTCGTCGTCTTGGCCGATTTCGATTTGCCCTTGCGCGTTCCCGCGTCGAGTGGCGACCCGCACGCTATCAACGAGATGAGTGCCGCTATGAAAATTATTCTTTTGTCCATTTTTTGAAGCCCGGACGTTAGCAAAAATACCGTTGCGTCTCAAACGTTAACTTTGCGTAAAATTTATCTTATTTTGAGTAAAGCTCATCGACCAAACGCAGCGACTTCTCGTTAGGCAAAAGCGATTGCTCCATCTGGTTCATGACATAGGCGAAGGCGATCGCGTTTTCCGGATCGGCGAAAGCGTGACTGCCGCCGGCGCCCGGATGTCCAAAGGCCAAAGGCGAAAGCCCGAATATGCGGCGAGAATTTTCCGGCGGATCTTTCATGAGACCGGCCGAAAAACTGGTGGGAATTTGGAAAACGCGATCTGGGCCGGAGGCGAGCGGGGTCTTCATTTGTGAGAGTGTTTTCTCGGTGAAGAAAGTTCGGCCATCGAGCGAACCACCGTTCGCCAGCATGGCGTAAAATTTCCCGAGTGAATGCGCGCTGGCGATGCCGCCGAAGGAGACAAGCGGAAGCGCGCGAATATTTGGCGCATTCATCGCGCTGACCGCGTGCAAGCCTGCCGGTGACGTGAACGTTTTTCGGACGAGCGTTTCCGGAGTGGCCAGGTCTCGATAAAACTGCGCGGGCTCCGGCGCGTTTCCGGCTTTCGCCGCATAGATCGTGGCCACCCGCGAGTTTTGTGCCTCCGGCAATCCAATCCAAATATCGAGTGCGAGGGCTTCGGCGAAAATCTCACGCCAATATTTTCCAAGTGAACTACTCGTTAGGCGCCTAACGAGTTCATCGAGAAGGAAACCAAATGTCCGCGCATGATAGCCGTGCGCCGTGCCGGGCGGCCAGAGCGGCTTTTGTCGCTCGAGCGCGTGAATAATGGCTTCATAATTCTGCACATCGACCCGCTCGTCGAAAGCGACCAGGCCCGCCTGATGAGAGAGAAGTTGCGCGAGGGTGATTTCGCCTTTGCCGTTTTGGGCAAACTCCGGCCAGAATTCCGCGACGCGCCGTTCCAGCGCGATTTCCTGCTCCTGCAAAACGTGCAGCAAACACGCCGCGCCCAGCCCTTTCGTAGCCGACCAAACAAGAACCAGCGTGTCAGTGGTCCAGGAAATTGTCCGCTGCGCCTCCCGATAACCGCCGTGCAAATCGAGAAGCGGTTCCCCATTTTGCCAGATGGAAACTGCGGCGCCGAGTTCACCTAACGAGTGGAAGTTATCCTCGAAAAGGCCGTGAATGCGCGCGGAGTCAAACTTCATGAATCAGGAAAGAGTAAATGCGGACGCGAAGCCGCCAAGGAGAGGCGCTCTCCAGGCCGCCCTGTTTCTTTTTCCTTGCGGCGGCCTGGAG
>JALZAX010000416.1 GCA_030948055.1 Verrucomicrobiota bacterium
AAAGTGTCGGCGGTGTTTATGCCTCCGGGCCATACGCGCCGGAAGCGAAGACGCTGCTTTTTCTTCCCATGCCGCCGGCGCAGGCGGATGACGCGAAACGCGCCGCCTTCTTTCGCGATTTCAACCGCGCCTTCAATCGCATGATCGTGCCGCACGAATTAATTCCGGGTCATTACGTGCAGCTAAAATTCGCCGCGCGTCATCCGCACAAGGTGCGCGCGGTTTTTCCCGATCCGATTTACGTCGAAGGCTGGGGGACATTTTGCGAGCGGCTTCTGCTCGATCAAGGCTGGGGCGGGCCGCTGGAGCGGCTGGCGCATCTGAAGAAGCAGTTGGAAAATATCGCCCGCACCATAGTGGACATCCGCGTGCATACGGAAAATTTTTCGCGCGAAGAGGTCATTCGTTTTTGCCGGGAGGAGGCGCTGCAGGATGAGCAGTTCGCCGGCAATATGTGGACGCGTTCGATCACCAGCTCGCCGCAGATCACGACTTACTATCTCGGTTACGCGAAAGTGCGCGAAGTTTACGAGACGGCGCGGGCGCGCGGGGGCGAGAAATTCGCGCTGCAAGAATTCATGGACGGCATGATGGAACTCGGCCCGGTCCGTCTGGAAAATTATCTCGAGCGCGTGCGCGCCGAGCGGTGATCAATCTTCGCCGGGAGTTTTTGTGCGCATTTCGTGCAGGATAAACTCCTGCAGAAAGCCGTAAAAATTGACCTGGAATAAACCGAGGTCGCGGCGTGAGCCGATCGGCGAACGGTAATGATCGCAGAGTTCGCCTTCGGTGAAACCATACTTCGAGGCAATGACGAGCCGCGCTTGATTCAGCGCATTCAACCACGCTTCGGAGTTTTTTGTTGGAATACGCAAGGTGCAATTCGCGAATGGTTTTGAGTTGCCGCCATTCAACGGGGTCAGATCTTGCGCGACCGTTTCCGTGGAAGTTTCAAACAGACGGCGCAGTTCCGGCTCGACGTATTGCTTCCACTCCTTGCAAATTTGTTTCTCCGACACGGCCGCCGGCCTGCAAAATAAACGTTCCTCGGCCGCCTCGCATCCTTCGGGCTTCGTGCTTTCAGGAATTTGGCGAAGAAGTTCCGCGAGGAAGGGATCGAGTTCCGAAAGCTCGAGCATGTCGTCCTGGCGGCGAATTTCCATTAGTTGATTCGCTCGAGCGTCGCGAGGAGTAGATAGCCGTGCAGTTGTTGCACATAGAGCTCACCCCGCTCGCGCAATCCGCTCCACAAAATAGAGCGTCCTTGTCGATGCACTTCCAGCATGTGCTTCTCTGCTTGCTCGCGGGTGAGGCCAAAAACTTTTTGGAACACCATCGTGACGTAGGTCATCAAATTGATTGGGTCGTTGTGCACCACCACCTGCCAGGGAAGATCGAGTTCGTCTTTGGTGACTGTCTCATGTTCGATAGTCGGCGCCTCTGCCGCTGATCTCAAAACAGCGACCATGTCATCGCGGCTCCCGGCCTGCGAACTCATGGAAGAAAGGCTAACATACGATGCTTCGTCTTCAAACCGCGCGCCGGGTGGATTTTATGATTCGAGCCTGAGCCTTCTCCATTTCGCGCGCATCCGCCGCGATCTTGTCGTCGAAACCGCTGAGATGTAAGAGCCCGTGCACAAGGTAGAGCTTCACTTCATCCTCGACGGAACTGTGGAAGCGCCGCGCGTTGCGCTTCGCCGTCTCGACGCTGATGAAAATTTCGCCGTGTTGAAACGTGATGACATCAGTGGGTCCAGCGATGTCCATGAACTGGCGATGCAATGTCGCCATGCGACGATCAGAAATAAGCAGGACGGTGATTTCGCCTAACGAGTGGTTGGGAATTTTTGCGAGAGCGCGCTCCGCGAACCGTTGCAGTGCAGGGCAATCCATTCGCACCTTGCGCTGAAGATTCCGGATGGTGATCGGCATTCCTATTTGTTTGCCAGCGCGTCCCGGCGTTCGCGATCGATTGCCATTAGTTTTTCGTACAGTTTTTCCAGCTGCGGCATCTTCGCGCCCGCGGCTCGCCCGCGTCGGAGCGGTTCGCCCCAAATCGCTTCAATCTCGAGCGGTTTGCCCGCTTCGTAATCAATCAGGGTCGATGGCTTGTAAGCGCCGAGCGTTTTTGTCCGTTTGATTTGTTCGAGCGCTTCGAT
This sequence comes from Verrucomicrobiota bacterium, assembly GCA_030948055.1. GTDB lineage: Bacteria > Verrucomicrobiota > Verrucomicrobiia > Chthoniobacterales > UBA10450 > JACCTI01. The sequence goes on from JALZAX010000416.1 coordinate 2,162, forward strand.
TGTGCGCACCGGCTGTCCACATTTGTTTGCTGCCGCGATGATCTCATTCATCAATTCGAGCGTGGTCGCATATAATTCTTCGTTCGCCAAGATCTGCGCCGTATCCATCCCGCCCGCGGTAATCGACAAACCGTTAAAAGGGATGTTCCAAACCAACTTGCGCCAACGGTCGTATGCGAGGTTTGCCGTCACTGTGCAAACAACGCCGCAGCGTTTGAATTCCCACGAGACATCGTGAGTGCGCGCGGCTGGATGGCCGTTAAATTCTCCGATGATGAGACGACCCACGTCGTAATGTTCGATCACACCGGGCG
>JALZAX010000417.1 GCA_030948055.1 Verrucomicrobiota bacterium
GAATTCCGCCCGTCTCGCTCGTCGTCCAACGCGTCACGACGTTCTTGCCGTTCGCCGTTGACCATGAGTAAACGTCCGAGGGCGAACGCGCGCCGTTCACGCTGAAGGCGACGAGACTTTGCTTCGCATCGCGATGCCATTTGAGATTGGTAATGACTGACGGCGCGAGCGGCGGAGTGAAAACCGGCGCGGTGGTTTTTTTCGATGTGAGATCGAGCATATGCAGCGTGCTCAAACCATTTTCATTCAGGGTGTAGACAATGCGTTTGCCGTCGGGGCTGAGATCCCAGTCATCGATGTCGAACTTCTCGTTAGGCAAATGATAAGTGTGTTTGCCGTTCGCAAGATCGAGGTAAGCCAGGCGAGCAAATTCCGCTTCCCGATCGGTCGTAACGTAAAGGCCTTTACTGTCCTTCGAAAATCGCGCGCGAAAATATTTGACCTTCTCCGCGCCTTCCGGCGGACGTGGTGTCAGTTCTTTGCGTTCGCCAGTCTGCGCGTTGAAAAGCCAGAGATAACTTTCGTTCACAGAAATTTCTTCGAGCAGGACCAGCTCCTTGTCATCGGGCGACCAGTCTTCCACCTGCCAGCCGCCGCCTTTTACTTCCGCCAGCATCCGATCGCTCTTGGTGTCGTTAGGCGATTCGAGGTAAATGTCGGTGTCGGCGCCGTTGCGGCGCGTGGATGTGTAAGCGACTAACTTTCCACTCGTGCTCCACACCGGCTCAGAGTTGCGCGATTTACCATCAGTTAAGAGCGTCACATCGCCAGTCGCGAAATCGTAGCGGTAGTTCTGATTGAATTCGTTGCCGCCCGCGCTCTTGGAAAAGAGAAAGAAATCGCCTTTCGTCGGATCGAAGGTCGCGTTCGTCACCCGATCGGCGAAAAAGGTTAGCTGCGTGCGCGCGCCGCCTGGTTGCGTGACAAGATGCACCTGATTGGTATCGGCGAAGCGCGTCAGAATGAGCGCTTCCGCACGCGTCGGATGCCAATCAACCACCGCCGCGGCACGCGCCTCCGTGTAACGCCCGACTTGTTCAACGACCTCCGTCGAAATCGGCGGAATGCCATCGACCGTCAGACTGTCCGGCGGCGTGATTGTTTTTTGCTCGGCCCTGAGAGCGGCGGTTGCGAAGAAAAGAAAGAAGAACGCGACGAAAGAAGGTTTCATTTTTAGACAGGATTAACAGGATGATCAGGATTGAAGAAGAGCCTGGGCAGCGTCTCCCCTAATCCTGTTCATCCTGTTAATCCTGTCTAAACTTTTGTCGATGGCCGAAACGCTAACGCCCATGATGCAGCAATACCAGCGGCTGCGCGCGAGCGTGCCGGCCGACACGCTGCTGCTCTTTCGGCTGGGCGATTTTTATGAGCTGTTTTTCGAGGATGCCAAGGAAGCGTCGGCCCTGCTCAATCTCGCGCTGACCAAGCGAAACGGCGTGCCCATGTGCGGCATGCCGTATCACGCGGCGCAGAATTATTTGGCGAAGTTGATCAAGGCCGGACGCCGCGTCGCGATCTGCGATCAGACGAGCGATCCGCAGCCGGGCAAAATCGTGCAGCGGGAGATCACGCAGATCATCACCGCCGGCACGGTCAGCGAATTGGACTTGTTAGACCAAAAACGCGCCAATTATCTCGGCGCGATTTACGCGCACGACTGTGCCTTCGGTTTCGCTTACGCGGATCTGACGACGGGCGAATTTCGTCTCGCACAATTGCCGACCACGAGCGGTTTGCTCGACGAACTGGCGCGCGTTTCGCCTTCCGAATTATTGATCAGCGACGAGCAGGGCGAGCAGTTCAAAGAAATCGCCGGCGCGATTTCGCACGACAGTTATGCGTTCCTGCAAGAGCAGGCCGTCTTCACTTTGTGCGAACATTTCGGCGTCAAATCGCTCGACGGTTTTGGTTGTACGGAAATGCCGGCGGCGGTCGGCGCGGCGGGCGCGATCGTTCATTATCTCAAGCATCAGCTGCGGCGAAAGATCGATCATCTGACGTCATTGCGTTGCGATGTCGCGGGCGAACACGTCGTACTCGATCTCGCGACGCAGGCCAATCTCGAGTTGGTCGCATCGCGTAATGCGCGCGACACCAGCTTGCTCGCGGCGCTCGATCGCACGGTCACGCCGATGGGCGGACGGAAATTGCGCGCGTGGATTCTGCAACCGCTGCGCACCTTGCCGGAGCTTCTCCGACGTCAGCAAATGATCGAGGATTTGTTAGGCGCGTCGGAGTTGCTCGCGTCTTTACGCGCGGCATTGAAATCGGTGCGCGATCTGGAACGTGCGATCGGACGGTTAAGTCAGGTTTCGGGAAACGCGCGCGACCTCGTCGCGTTACGCACATCGCTCGAACAAATTCCCGCACTGAAGCGTGAACTGAAAAAACTGAGCGACCGCGCATGCTTCGGAAAGGATCGGGCGCGCTGTTACACATTGCATCTGAATGAAGAGCTACA
>JALZAX010000079.1 GCA_030948055.1 Verrucomicrobiota bacterium
AAACGTCCGCGCGTTTTTTTTTAGTCCATCAGCGAATCTTCGTCGGACACGGAGACCCCACCCTTCGCTTGCCGCACTTGGATCGAATCGACTTGCGCACCGCCCGCCCGCAGATCACTCAGGACAACTAGATTATCATTCGCTCGGGTTAGCCCGGCATCGGATAAATACTTTTCCGCCGCCTCGATCGTGGTGTTGGGATCATCGGTGAAAGGCAACAGGACCGGATGCGTCCCCCAGCAAAGCGCCAGCTGCCGGCAGACGTGCTCGTTCGGAGTGAAGGCGAAAATCGGCGCGTATTGCGGACGCAAATTCGAAACGTAACGCGCCATCGTCCCGTGCCGGGTGAAGACAATCAGCCTCGCTCGGGGCAATGAATCTGCCAGCACCACCGCGGAATAAACCGTCTTTTGCCGGCTATCTTTTAATTCCGCCTCCTTCGCGTAGCCCGCGCCACCGCTTCGTTCAATTCGTTTCGCCACGCGATCAAAAACTTCCACACACTTGACCGGATATCGCCCGACCGTGGTCTCACCACTCAACATGATCGCGTCAGTCTGCTCGAAGACCGCATTGGCCACGTCGCTGATTTCCGCGCGTGTCGGCACGGGATTCTCGATCATCGATTCCAACATGTGCGTCGCGACGATGACCGGTTTTCCAAAGCGAATGCATTGCTTCACGATGCGCCGCTGAATAATCGGCAGCTCTTCCATCGGACATTCGATGCCCAGATCGCCGCGCGCGACCATGATGGCGTCGGCCGCGCGAATCATTTCATCGATCTCGCGCACCGCGGATTGATCTTCAATTTTCGCCACGATTTGCGCAGTGCTCTGGAGCGTTTGCAGAACGCGCCGCAACTCTTCCAGATCGCTTGGTTGGCGCGCGAAACTAAGCGCGACAAAATCGACCTTCATCTCAACGCCCACGCGAATGTCTGCCAGGTCCTTCTCAGTTAACGGCGGCAGATTCACCCGGACGCCGGGTAAATTAATGTGACGTCGCGAGCCCAGCGTGCCAGGCGTCAGCACCTTGCAGCGGATGCGATTATGTTGCTTCTCCAGCACTAGCATCTGTAAGACGCCGTTATCGACCAGGACGGTGTCACCGGCAGAGATGTCGTTGACCAGCCCATCGTAATTTACGTCAACGGAATTCGCTTCTTCGCTCTTCGCGCCACGCACCGTTAGCTCAAGGATATCACCCGGCTTCAAATTCAAATTGGTCTTCAAGTTACCGGTGCGAATAGCTGGCCCCTGCGTATCGAGCAGAATCGCCATTGGCCTAACCAGCTCGGCCGCGATCGCGCGCAGACGAGGTACGATCTCGCGCACCCACTCGTGCGTCGCGTGACTCATGTTGAGGCGAAAAACATCCGCACCCTGTCTTACTAGTTGCCGTAAGACCTCGGAAGATTCGGTAGCTGGTCCCAGCGTGCAGATGATCTTGGTCTTTCGCATTCGGGCCTAGATCCTATGATGACCAACTAGCTGGCAGCTTCTGTCGCACTTCGATATCTGCGAACTGTTTCATCTCCCTGCTACCAGTGAGTCTGGCCCAATCGACCATATGTTGTAATCCCTCCTTGAGGGAATAAGGCCGCGCACTCTGGAAGGTAGCGTGCGCCTTATCATGGCAGCAATAAGCGTCCTTAACTTCGTTTCGCTCGTCGAGATAGGTCACCTCTATCTCAACTCCCATGGCCTCGCTTACTTCCCTTACTAGCTCATTGATGGAGTGGACCTTGTCCGCCCCAATGTTAAAGACTTGGTTGTAGGCCTTCTCGACATCGATCGAACTGGCTATGATTGGAGCAACCTCCTTGATGTAGCTAAAGGCCCTTGTCTGATTCCCGTCGCCGAAGACCGTCAGCGGTTTTCCCTGAAGAGCTTGATTGATAAAGATGCCTACGACATTTCGATATCGATCGCCCAGGTTCTGCCGCTCCCCGTAAATGTTATGAGGCCGAAAGACGATATAGTTAAGTCCAAACATCTCCTGGCAGATCCTTAGTTCCTGCTCAACAGCAAGTTTGGCAATGCCGTAGGAATCCTCTGGAATCGGCGTCATCTCCTCGAGCATCGGTACCTTATTCCTTCCATAAACGGCAATCGAGGAAGTGAAGACGAAGCACTTTACCTCATGATTGATAGAAGCATTGATGAGGTTAATGCTTCCAATAAGATTGTTCTCGTAATTAAAGCGTTTGATGAAGTGGCTTAACCCCTCCGCGGCATAGGCAGCCAGGTGAAAGACATAGTCGAAGTGATAGCGCTCGAATAGGTCTTTCACTAGTGTCTCATTCAGGATGCTTCCTTCTACGAACTCGGCCTTCTTACTCAAGTTTTCTCTTAGTCCGCCGCTAAGATCATCTAACACAACGACCGCCCGCCCAGCCTTTAGGAGCTCGTCGGTTACGTGCGAGCCGATAAAGCCTGCGCCGCCTGTAACTAAAACCGTCGCACTCACATTAGATACTCTTTCAGAAATCCTTTAGAAATTCTCCGCCAGTATCTTGTCGATGTAGTAAGGCGGATACTTAGCGCTAAGTTCAAGATATAGATGTCCATCGGCCTCGTATTCGTTGCGGTGCCAGAAGCCTATAGACTGCCAGGCCTCTAGAGAAGCTACTACCTGTAAACAATCGATGTGCCGAAAGCGCACCGGATTCCCAGTCAGGATCCGCTCATCGTTCTTGTGATGGATGATAGTAAAGATAACTAACTCTTTCCGCACATCATCCCGCCCGAGGCACTGATTAACTTCTTCAAGGCAGGTTGGGTAGAGCAAGTTGTCGATATTGAAATGGAGGACGTACTCTCCGTCGGCGATCCTTAGTCCGTAGTTTCGAAGCGAGTGCCCCCAGTCGTTGAATCGCTCTTTCGTGTAAACCGTCTTCATCTTTGGCACGGCGCTAAGGTCGAATTCCGTTTCATAGGGCACCTGCTTTAAGCCATCGTGCAGGAAGATGACCTCAAAGTCGCGGTAGGTTTGAGCTAGAATACTATCCACACCTCTGCGGGCTGACTCTCTCGAAGTATGAGTGTCACAATCAACTACGATAATAGAAAATCTTGGCTTCACCTTTCGCGCGGCGGGTAAGCAAGCTCGAATCCTGGCAGGCTAAGAGAAAAATTCGGGCTATAAAAAGGGTCGTTTAGTAACTCCGCGCCCCACTTATTTCGCGTGTAGTTCGCTTCCCGGCTGAAGCGCACTTTGTCCTTCTCCGTTCGCTCGCGGACGCGCGTGGCGGATTCGTGATGGACAAGCTCCGCGTAGGGCGTCCAGGCAATGCGCCAGCCCCGCGCGCGCAAACGCAGACACAGATCGACATCATTGAAACTGATCGCCAGATGTTCTTCTTCGAAGCCACCGATTTCGCGAAATAATTTTCGTCGCATCAGCAGACAAGCCGCGGTAACCGCGCTGCAATCATGATGCAGCCACGCTCGATTGTAATAACCGGGATGTTCGCGCGGAAATTTGTAATATGGATGTTCCGCGGCCCAACCCCCGAGGCCGAGAAGCACACCTGCGTGCTGAATTTTTCCGTCCGGGAAAACCAAACGCGCGCCCACGGCGCCAATATCCGGCTGCAACGCGTGCCCCATCATTTCGCGCAGCCAATTTTCGCCCGTGACTTCGATGTCGTTGTTGAGGAAGAGCAAAAATTCTCCCTTCGCCTGCGCAGCGCCCAAATTGCTCAGCCGGCTAAAGTTAAACGCGCCTTCATCCCGCACTACCTGCGCGATGCCCCGTTCGCCGATCGAATGTAGCCACGCGATCGTCTCCGGCTCTGTCGAAGCGTTATCGACAATGATGAGCTCGCGCCGCGGATAATCGGTCCATTGCGAAAGGCTCTCCACGCAACGTTGCAGCAAGTCCAGACGATCGCGCGTCGGCACGATGATCGAGACGAGCGGATACTCGTTCGTGATCTCAAAAATCACGCGGTGTGATTGATAGTTTTGCGGACATGGAACTACTTCGCCGCAAATCTTAGCGCGATCGAGATGATCGGCGATGGCCCGGCGGGCCGCGGTATAAACGTATGGCTTCGACTCGGAAGACGCGGCCACGCTGCCCGGAATGGTCCGCCAATGATAGAGAACGCGCGGAATATGCCGCACCTGTTCGGGCCGCAGATGTTCCAGACAACGCAGCGCTAGATCGTAATCTTGCGAACCTTCGTAACCTTCACGGAAACCGCGGATCTCGCGCAGTAGTTCTGTGCGATAAACACCCAGGTGATTGATGAAATTCTGCCCGAGAAAAAGCAACGGGTCCCAATCCGTTTTGAAAAAGGGATTCGAGCGATTGTTCTCGGTGTCGATGCTGTCTTGATCGGTGTAGATCAAACCCGCGTCGGGATGCGAATTGATTTCCTCCGCCACCCACGCCAGCGCATCTTCGTGCAGGACGTCGTCGTGATCGAGCAACCCGCACCATTCGCCGCTGGCGAGCGTCAGTGCGGAATTCGAGCAGGCGGAAATGTGACCGTTGCGTTCCCGAAAAATTATTTTCGCGCGCGTTTCCTTGGCCACGATTTCTTCGAGAAGATTCCGTACCGCTGGATTGGTCGAAGCATCATCAGCGATGCACAATTCCCACTCGCCGTAACTTTGTTGTCGCACCGAATCGATCGCGGCCCGCAGCGCATTCAGCGGAGGATCGAAAACTGGCAGCAAGATCGAGATACGCGGATGTCTGCGCAAAGTCCGCAAACGCCGCTGCATCGCCAGCCGCGTCGCGGGCGTCGGCTGATTGTAACGGCGCGTCCATTCTGCGTAATCATTCAAGGAATGCCCCATCTCCTCGGCGCGCGTTTTGTTTTGCAGCAGATGGGCAAAATCGCGCTCCAATCGATCGAGCGAAAAATGTTGCGCGTAGGTGCGCGTCGCCGCGCGGCCGAGTTCGGCCGCTCGCGCCGGCTCCTTTACGGATTGCACTATAGCCATCGCCAAAGCTTTCGGATCTTCCGGCGCGATGAGGAACCCGTTCAGTCCATCGCGTAGCCATTCGGCGATTCCCCCGACATCCGTGCTGATCACGAGCTTGCCCAGGCTCATCGCTTCCAGAATCGCGATTGGCATTGTCTCGTCGCGCGATGAACAAATCAGAGCATCGGAGTCCGCGAGCAACGCAAGCGACTCGGTATGGTCGAGCGCGCCAGTGAACTCGATCGCCTCGATGCCCGCCGCTTCGGCTTTGATCTTCTCCGCAAAACCGGGATCCTGCGATCGACCGACGATGCGAAAGATTGCCGAGGTCTTGTATTCGTTAGGCAATAGCTTGATCCCTTCCACGAGAATGTCCTGGCCTTTGCGTGCCTCGAGACTTGCCATCGTGATAAACGCCATCCGGCCGTCATTTTTCCTGCGCGCGACCCGCGCGGGCGCGGGAATCCCATAAGGTATCATCTCGATCGGCGTCCGCGTTATGTCCCGAAAAATGCGTGCGGTCTGTTGCGTTGGCGTGATCAGCAACGACGCCAAATCCAACGTCGGCCTCATCTTCGGGAATCGGCGCATTAGATCAATCGCCGCGAGCGTTTCGTGCAAATACCAGATCGCGCGTTTCCCTTCCGCTCGCGCCGCCCGCACGGCTGGCCAACTGAACACGGTGTTGGCCACCACTACATCGAACGGCGCACAGAGTTCGCGCAGTTTCCCAACTTCCTCCTCTTCGAAAAGACGCGGATCAATAATCACCTTGATCCCATCCGCCCTCAGCAAATCCGAAATCGGACCTGGCTCGGGCGTCGCCACCGCCAGGTCCCATCCGCTTTTCTGCAAACCGCGAGCGAGATGAAGAAGTTGAATCGGCGCGCCGGTTGCACTCGAATCATGCGAAACAAAAAGAACGCGCGGACGCTCCGGGATGATGGCGGATTGAGCCTGTTCCATCATTCGTTAGGCCAAAATTGCTGCTGCTGCGCCATGACGCGACCGGATGGCCTGGTCGATGATCCCGCGAAATTCCCTGCCGAACCGCTCGATGGTAAAATTCTCTTCGTAAGTTGCGCGCGCCCCTGCCCCCAGTTGCCTAACGAGTGCAGGATTTTCGATCACGCGCTTCAGGACGGCGGCCAAGGCCGTGGGATCCTCCGGCCTAACGAGTAGTGAATTCTCGCCGTTCACCATCACTTCCTCTGCGCCGCCGACCGCGCTCGCCACGATTGCTTTGCCCAGACACATCGCCTCCAGGATCGTCACCGTCGGCATCGCTTCGTCGCGTGAAGCGGAAACCACCACATCGGCGTCCCGGAGAAGGGTCAGCGCCTGCGCGTGATCCCGCGCGCCCATGATGGAAAGGTTCGGAAGACCCTCGGCGGTCGTGTCCAGTTTCCGGGAAAACTCAGGATCGAGTCTGCGTCCAGCGATTTGAAACTGCGCCTTACGCGACACCTCGGGCGGAAGCAAAGCAATGGCTTCCGCAAAAATATCCTGGCCCTTTCGCGATTCGAGACTGCCGAGCAACAAAATCCGAAGAAATGACGCCGCTGTCTTCTCAGCGGGCGATTCATTCTCGCAAAAATCCGGAATGGCGTTTCGCAGACATTTTGCCGTGCGATCGTTGAATGGTTGATAGAAGGCCGCCGTCCACGCAGATGGCGCGATGAGAACATCCGCTTGCGGAAGAGCGGCGCGCAATTTCTCGTCCGCGCGCATGTAGTGTTCGCCGACCGAGGACGGCTCATGCAACCAAAACGCCACTGGCACATTCTCCTTCGCCAGTGCACGCACCGCCGGCGCGCTGAAAATCGTGTTCGCGATCACACAATGGAATTCCCGCGCTAACTTCTTGTAGGATTCATGTTCGGCCTCCACCAAGGGATCGACGATTAGTGGGATTCCTTCCGCCTCGAATTTTTGCGCAAGCGGGCCGTCTGTCGGCGCCGTCACCACCACAAAATCGCCGTGATTCCGGCACCAGAGCGCGGCGTGGAAGAGCATCATCGGCGCACCGGACAAAGAGAGATCGTGCGAAACAAAAAGCAGGTCGGCCCTGCTCGAATTGATCTTGTACTCGTTAGGCAAAGATAGCTGGATCGGCGTGGGCGAATCCGCATAGAGCCAGTCGCGCATGTTCTCGGGAAAGTAGGGATCGTGCCCGGCGTAACCGGGCCAGCGTTTCAGCAAAAAAATCGATGGCCGCTCCGCGCGCGCGATTTTCTTTTGTTCTCCCTCGACGCCGATCGATTCGTGACCGCGATGCATCATCGTGGCGAAAGGCGTATAAACGCAACGCATCCCGGCCGCGCGAATTTTGAAAGAAAGATCGAAATCGGAATGTGCTACCGGTGTATTGACCGCATCGAATTGACCGACTGAGAAAAAATCATCGCGGCGCATCGCCAGGCATGCCGCCGACAACGCGGAGGCGGCACGGAACGATTGCGCAAAGTTAAAGTAATCAGTCGAATCACCCGGCCATTGATGGCAGGCCGTGCCGACGAGTTCACGCACGCCGGTGACCAATCCGGCGTGCTGAATTCTTCCGCTCGCATAAAGCAACTTCGGGGAGACCCCGCCGATCTCGGGATTCTGCAGCGGTTCGATGAGATTCTGGATCCAATCAGGTTCCGCGGCAGCTACGTCGTCGTTCAGAAAGATAAGGCGCGTACCCGAAGCCGCAGCCGCGCCCAGATTGCATTTCTCGGAAAAATTGAACGGTTGATCGTAACGAACGAAGCGAAATCCAGATCTAGCACTCGTTAGGCTCTCGAGTGCTTCCGCGAGAAGGCTGTTGCATACAATGACGATTTCGAGATCGGGATAGGAAGTGAGACGCGGCATTTCTTCCACGCACGCCCTGCCCCGCGCGGCCGAATCCGTTGGCACCACGATCGAAACCTTGGGCCACACCGAAATTTTCAAGCGCGCGCGATTGGCCGTGGGATAATCCGTGATCTCGGCGTCCAAGCCGCGTCGTTTCATCGCATCTGCCAGCGCGGCCAGGTTCGATTTACGCGCGTGCGGTTTTCCGCCGGCTGAGCCGGAGGCCGCGTGCTCGCGCCAATGATACAGAACGTGCGGAATGTGCACGATCGCGCGCGCCAATTCAGTGGCGCGCAAAGCGAAATCGTAATCCTGCGAGAAATCGAACTCCTCTCGAAACTTTCCGACACGCTCGACCAAATCACGGCGATACGCCGTGAGATGCCCCATATACATGAAGGAGAGCAAAAGTTCCGGATTCCATTCCGGTTTGAAGAATGGCGAATGACGTTTGCCGTCCGCACCCAGCCGATCCTCGTCGCTGTAAAAAATTTCCCCGTTCGGATTTTTGTTGATCGCGCGTGCGAGTTGGTAAAGCGCAAACGGGGGCAGCAGATCATCGTGATCAACGCAGACGATGTAATCGCCGGTTGCGCTGGCCAATGCGCGATTGGTATTTTCCGCGATCCCGAAATTCTCCGGCAAAACTTCCAGGCGCAGCCGCGCTTCTTCTTTTTTCCATTCTTCTAAAAAAGTTCGCGTCTCTACATTTTTGGAGGCGGCATCGACTGCGCAGATTTCGAAATTGTCGTAGGTCTGCGCCGTGAGCGAGGCGCGCAGCTCGCGCAGAAAACGCGGCGGCGTATCATGAATGAGCAGCAGCAGGCTGATCTTCGGACGACTCGTTAGGCGCGTGGCCGCCACGCGTTGCGCGGCCAACCCCGCCGCGTCTGGCTCGTGTTCTGCGATCCACCTGGCATAGCGATCATCGACAATTTTGTCAGGCGCCTGGGCCTGGAGTTTCGGGACCGGCCGATGCTTTCTCCCCCTTAGGTTTGCCGGAATCCGTTTCAACTCGCGAATAATTTTTTCTGGAATCGAGCGGCGCGGTTTGTCTTTGGTTTCAATCGAAACATGAAAACAGCGGCTATTATTTCGGCAAGCAGCCCTGGCCGCTTTCAGCACGCGCTTTTTTGTCTTCAGCTCCTCCTTTATCTTTTCCACTTCGAGCCGCTGACTCTCGATTTCCTGCCGGTGCGCTTCGCGGGCATTGCGCAATTGTTCGGCGAGCGTGTCCATGATTACCTGCGCCTTGCCGCGGTCACGCCGGAGTTCCTCAAAATCGTGTGCTTTCGTTTTCAATTCACGCGCACGCTCTTCCAACAAACTATTCAACGCGGTCAGCCGATCTTTTTG
>JALZAX010000080.1 GCA_030948055.1 Verrucomicrobiota bacterium
ATTCTGAGCTTCGTCACCTGGCTCTACGTTTTGCAGCAGCTTCCGCTTTCGCTCGCTTTTCCTGTTACACAGGTGGTGCATGTGATGGTGCCATTAGGTAGCTGGCTCGTGCTCGGCGAAGCCATAGGCGCTATTCGCTGGTGCGGAATCGCATTGGTCGTGCTCGGTCTTTTTCTCGTCGCCAAGCCGGTTGCCAAATTGGAGGAACGTCTATGACGCCGCTTTCATTACTTCTCATCGTCATTTCTCTCGCGGCCTTTGTGGCTGGACAGCTCCTGCTGAAACACGCCATGCAATCGACGGTCGCGCGCGGCTTCAGACAGCGAACGTTTCTCGTTTACATGGTCCTCGGCACCGCCGCGATGGCCGTTTCATTTTTTCTCACGCTCGGCCTCCTGCAAAAATTCGATTTGAGTTATCTCGATCCGTTCCAGGGATTGAGTGTCATCTTCATCAGTCTGGCCGCGGTAGTTTTCTTGAAGGAAAAACTGAACCTGCGCCTAACGATTGGTTCGTTGCTAATCGCCGCGGGTTTGGTGCTCGTTTCCTTCAGTTAGGATCGGCCAAAGTTTTTCGAGCGCGACCAGATTGGTTCGACGCGTTTCTTGGAGACTGAGCGGCGCGATTTTCGGATGGTCCCATTCGGCAGCGAACTTTTGTTTCCACCGCGCATATTGCGGCGGCGAAAACGCCCCACAAATATCGCCTCCCACAATGCGCGTGACAGCGCGTAATCTTTGCAAGCCCCACGCAACATCTTCCGTGGCAAATTTCCCGTTCTCCCAATTGGTGATTGAATCGCTCGCGCGCAGACAGTCGAGATCGATCGTCACGTAAACATCGAGGCCGCGCAGCCCGGTCACGAAACGCTCGAAATCCTCCCGCCAGGTTGCGAGAAATATTGCGCCGTCTCGCTGCGGCCTATGTTCGCCCCACGCGCGAATCTCGAGTCTTCCTTCTTTTTCGGCGCGGCGATTGCCGAAGAATTGCCCTGGCCACCAGCATTCAAAATTTCCGCAACCCCACACGCTCACCTTGCGCACCTGCGGCAATTCGAGCGCGCGATTAATCCAGCCACCGCAGGCCCAGCGTGGCGGACGCACATCCCAATCAGGATGATTATCGAATGAAACCAAAACGAACGGCTTCGACACGCGCCGCAGCCAAAGCGCCGTTAAATGATGAAAATCGCCTGAGCCATAAAGCAGGAATGGCGAAAGGTGCGCCGCAACTTCGCGATAAAAACTTTCGATCAAACGCGCTGGAGCAGAGAAGCGCAACTGCCGGCCCCAATTTTTTAAATCGCGCGTCGCTTCCGGCGCGACCTCGACCGGCCAGGCATCATCCAAATTCAGATGAAGGGCGCTGGCGGGAAAATGCATTTTCGTAAATCGTGGCGTGCCACGGCAGACTGCTACACGATCCTAGGGTGCCGCCGTGAAAAAAACAAAGAAGCGCTAACTAGCCTCTTTCTGCGGCAACGGTCGCGCCTCTCCATTGCCGATGAATATTTTTCCGCTTGGACAAAGGTCGAAGACTTCGCACTGGCGGCAATCGGGCTGCCGCGCAAAACAACGGCGGCGTCCGTGCCAGATGAGCCAATGACTCCAGATCGTCCAATGTTTGTGCGGCACGAGCTTCATCAGATCGATTTCGATTTTTTCCGGGTCGGTTTGTTTCGTTAGGCGGAATCGATAGGAGAGCCGGATGACATGGGTATCGACGACGATGCCTTCGTCTTTGTGGAAAGCATTTCCGAGAACGACGTTGGCTGTCTTGCGGCCCACGCCGGGGAGCGCGTGCAATCCCGCCATCGTGTCCGGAACCTGGCCTCGATGTTTTTCTACGATTGCGGTGGTCGCGCCTTTAATGCTTTTGGTCTTGCTGCGAAAGAAACCAGTCGAACGAATTTCAACCTCCAATTGAGCGGGCGCTGCCTTGGCGAAATCAGCCGCGGTGCGATAACGCGCAAATAATTTCGGCGTAACCATATTGACGCGCTTGTCGGTGCATTGCGCAGAAAGAATGGTCGCGATCAGCAATTGCAGCGGCGTTTTGAAAGCCAGCTCGCAATGCGCATCCGGATAAACTTTCGGAAACGCTTCGACCAATTTCTCGACGCGTTCGCGGACTGTCATACCACTTTCCGGCCTCGCACTTTGTCGACGAAGATTTTGCCGCGTCGCAGAACCGCGCGGGCCCACGCATATTCGCTCGCCAGAATCGCGAGACCGAGCGGAATGACGATGATCGCGGGGCCGGGCAAAACAATCATCACGATGCCGATGAGAATTACGCTGCTACCGACGACGGAATAAACCACCTTTCGGACCCGCGGCATTTTATCCAAACCGAGTCGGGTATTCAGACGCTCCTGCCAGCGACGTGGTTGCGGCTCCGCGGTCATCCCGCGATTACGTTTGCGCGAAAGGCGCGAGCTTTTGTTCCAGTTGCGGCGGGACGTGCGCGGTAATAATGGCCGACTCGCCTTCGTAGCGCAGCTCGAGCACGTGACCGACGCGATGAATTTCGGCGATCAAGCTCGATTCGGAGAGAGGCACGCAAAAGTAAAGATTCAATCGCCACGAAATCACGTGTTGCTGCAGCGTCTGCACGAGCACGTTCACGCCTTCGCCGCTGCGCGCGGAAATCGCTACACTGCCGGGATAGCGTTCGCGATAGGAAGCGACGAAATCGGTATTCGGCGCGGCGTCGATCTTGTTGAAAACGAGCAGCGTTTGTTTTCCGAATGCGTCTAGTTCCTTCAGGACGCTGTTTACCGCCGCGATGTGCTCGTCGATGCGCGGATGACTGAGATCGACCACATGAATCAAAAGATCGGCCTCGTTTACTTCTTCAAGCGTGGCTTTGAAAGATTCGATGAGCGTGTGCGGGAGGTTGCGCAGAAAACCAACCGTGTCGGTGAGCAACATTCGTTGTTTGTTAGGCAACGTGAACGAGCGCGTAGTCGGATCGAGCGTGGCGAACAAACGATTCTCCGCTACCACGTCTGCGCCGGTGAGAAGATTCAACAGCGTCGATTTACCGGCGTTCGTATATCCGACGACCGCAGCAACCGGCCATTGATGGCGACGGCGACCTTCACGCTGCACACCGCGAACTTTGCGCACGCCCGCGAGATCGCGTTCCAAGCGCGCGATGCGTTCCTGCACACGGCGACGATCGACTTCGAGCTGTGTTTCACCCGGACCGCGCGTGCCGATCCCACCGGTTTGTCGCGAAAGGTGCGTCCACATTCTCGTCAAGCGCGGAAGCAAATATTGCAGCTGCGCGAGTTCGATTTGCAAACGTCCTTCCCGGCTGCGCGCGCGCTGCGCGAAGATATCGAGAATGAGCTGGGTGCGATCCAAAACTTTTCGCGAAAAAAGATTTTCCAGATTACGTCCCTGCGCGGGCGACAATTCGTTGTCGAAAATAACCGACGTGACTTGCTGATCCTGAAACGATTCCTTGATCAGCTCCGCCTTTCCCTTGCCGATGTAATAAGGCGCGGTCGGCTTATCGAGTCGCTGCGTGACGGTGTTGACCACGTGCGCGCCGGCTGAGCTGGCGAGTTCGCGCAGTTCATCCATGGAGTCGGCCAAATCCCATTTTGAGACGCCGTCTTGCTCGAGCCCTACAAGGAGCGCGCGTTCCGGACGGTTCTTCGACTGAACTTCAATCATTCTGCTGCGCGAAAGACAGACGTGCCTTGCGCGTGATCCATTCAATGGCTGCGGCGGAGCCGTGGCGCGAGAGGTTCAGTGGTTCAAAGGTACTTTGACGACGAAACCAGGTCAATTGTCTTTTGGCATAGCGGCGCGTGGCCTGTTGAATGGCGGCGATGCAATCGCGCTCGGAAATCTTACCGGCAATGAGATCGCGGATTTGCCGCAGTCCGAGTGTCTGCGACGCGGTCGGTCCGATTTCTCCAGCCGCGCGAACTTCATCGACCACCCCTTCGGCGAACACCTTTTCCACGCGCGAATTGATCCTTTCGTAAAGGTCGTCGCGATCACGAAAAACAAAAACGCCAGCCGCAGCAACAGAACTTCTCTGACGTTGTGCGGAAGCGGGGCGTCCGCTTACCAAACAGATTTCCAGCGCGCGAATCAAACGCCGTTTGTTTTGCGCGTCGATATCCTGGGCCATTTTCGGATCGAGCCGTTGCAACCTAACGAACAATTCCCGTTCGCTGAATTGATTCAGCCGTTCGCGCAAATCGGAATTCGCTTTCGGCAGCGGCGACAATCCATCCGTTAGCGCTTTCACATACATCCCGTTGCCGCCTACGACGACGGCGCGAATTCCACGCATCGCACTCAACGCCAAACGGCGAAACTTTTCGGCATTCATCTCTTCGTTCAGCGGAACTAGGCCGATCAGATGATGCCTAACGAGCGCTAGTTCTTTTGCGTTCGGCTTGGCCGTGAGCAAGTCCAGTCCGCGATAAATTTGAAACGCGTCCGCGCCGACAATTTCCGCCTCACACCTGCGCGCGACTTCGATCGCGATCTCCGTTTTTCCAACCGCGGTCGGCCCGACAACAAAAAAACCGGGAGCGAGGTTCCTATCCTCCACTCCCGGTTTTTGCAATTTGCCTAACGACTAGTTGGTCGCGTGATGCTCGCTCGATTTCGCGCCGCTTACCAGCAGCTTGCGACCGAGAAACTCCTTGTCGTGTAGTTCGTTCACCGCACGCTTCGCTTCCTCGACGGTCTGCATTTGCACAAACGCAAAACCTTTCGAGCGCTGGTTGTGTTTGTAGGTCACAACCTCTGCGCTCTGGACCTGACCGACGCCGTTAAAGAGTTCGAAGAGATCACTCTCGGTGGCGTCGAAAGACAAGTTACCGACGTAAAGACGCGGCGTCGTGACTTCGACGGACTCAAGCTTACGCGATTGCGGTCGCGGCTCTTGATGTGAACCGTTACGCGACGGCTCGGGCCGCTGTTTCGCAGCCTGTTGGTTTCCGTTTCCGCTGAAAAATCCCGTGATCTTTTCCCAAAGGGTTTTTTTGACCGACGCCTTTGGTGTGTTGTTGTTCTGCTGCCGATAGGGACGTTCGCCGCCCCCGCGGCGGGAACGACCGCCGCGCGAACGCCGCTGGCCTCTCCCGGATGAATGAGATGTCATAATGATCCTCGATGTTGTTACAGTTCGGGCGGAGCGCATGCCTTGATGCCCGTTCGGGAACAAACGGCCCCCCACGGGGTCCTGAAAATTGCTCAGTTTGCCTAACCGAAAACTCCGCCACCTGATGACAGGAGAACGACGACCGGCGGACCGCATTGATTACGCGACTGGGCAGCGAAGATGCAAAAGCACGCATCATGATTTCAAAAATTTGCTGAACCGTCGTGAAAAGCGGACGCCCGGATAATCCGACGAACCCTCCCGACATCTGTGAATAAGTATGGCGGATGTGGCGATGATTGCAAGGAGGCGCTTTAGCCAGCTGCTTTCTGGCGCAAAAACCACTCGATGAATTTTGGCAGCCCGACCCTGAGCGGCGTGGTCGGGTTGTAGCCCAGAAGTTTTTGCGCTTTGGAAATATCGGCGCAGGTTAATGGCACGTCGCCCGGCTGTTCAGGCAATTCGTTGATCTTCGCCTTTTTGCCCAGGACATTCTCAAGGGCGTGAATCAATTCGCGCAGCTCGATGGTTTGGCTCTCGCCAAGATTGAAAATGTCGAATAGTGGCCCGTCGTATTTCAGGGCCGCAGTTACGCCTTGCAGAATGTCTTCTATATAAGTGTAGTCGCGCCGCGTCGTCCCGTCGCCGAACTGATTGATCGGCTCGCCCGCGTGGATGCGTTTGGTGAATTGGTGGATGGCGAGATCGGGTCGCTGACGCGCTCCGTAGACGGTGAAGAAGCGCAAGGCGACGACGCGCATCTGATAAAGATGGGAAAAGGTCGAGCAAAGGAATTCGCCGGCGATTTTCGTCGCCGCGTACGGGCTGATCGTTTGCGTGAGATGCAAATCTTCCGAAAACGGCACCGTTTTCGAAACACCGTAAACCGAAGAACTCGAAGCAAAGATGAAACGCTCGACACCAACTAGCCGCGCCGCTTCCAACAGGTGCAAGGTGCCATCGACGTTCGTGTCATAATAAAGTTGTGGCTGCGCGATCGACGGCCGCACTCCAGCCCGCGCGGCCAGGTGCGCGATGACATCGAATTTCTCGCGATGGAATAAATCGCGCACCGCAGCGGAATCACGCAGGTCGATTCGATGAATCGGAACTTGGCCAGCGACAGCCGCGATGTTGGCGCGCTTAATCGCGGGGTCGTAAAAATCGTTGAAGTCGTCGAGAATTGATACTTCGTGACCGGCGGCCAACAATTTTTCCACGAGGTGCGAGCCGATGAAACCCGCTCCGCCCGTCACCAGAGTCCGCATCGCGCGACGGTAAAGATGAAGCTAAAGACGAGCAAGGGCAGAACAAGCGTCGGCGTGATCCTTACGCTGCTGCTCCTTTTTTTGCTCGCGCTCGCCGGCGATTTTTATTTTCGCTTCGCGCGCCAAGTTTCGCCGCACCGCGACTTCGCATTTCAACTGCCATCGCCTTTAGAATTAGCGGCGCTGCCCACGGCGACGCGTTTTGATTTTCCCATCGGCAGCGAACATGGCGCGCTCACCTACAACGCGCAACCTTTCACAGAAAATCGGCACCTGGGCGACGATCTCAACGGCATCGGCGGCGAGAACAGCGATCTGGGCGATCCAGTTTTTGTCGTGGCGGATGGCCGCGTCCTTTTCGCGGAGGAAGGCGGACCGGGCTGGGGAAACATCGTGATCGTCTTGCATGCCTACGATGAAAATGGCGCGCGGAAATATGTGCAGTCCTACTATGCGCACCTCGAAAAAATACTCGTTAGGCCACATCAGGATGTTAGGCGTGGCGAACAGATAGCCACCGTCGGCAACGCGAGCGGTCGCTACTTGGCACACCTACATCTCGAGATGCGCGAATTTATCACGCCCTTCATCGGACCCGGCTATCGCCAAGACACGCGCGGTTGGATTAATCCCAGCGAATTCATCCGGCAACATCGCGGCGCCCCGGATGACGATGTCGGCCGATCAGACGTGCCGCAGCAGGTAAATCCAGTTCAGCAAAACAGCGCCGGAAATTAGCGGCACAAAATATTGTCGGGGAATTGCCAGGCGAAATCGCGGCGTGCGCCTAACGAGAACTAGAAGCGCGTAGACGTCATAAATTGCGATCGCAAAATAGCTCAGCGTCGCGAGAGGATTAAATCGCCATGCCTCGGAAAAATCGCCGTGCGAAAACGCTAGCGCTGCGTGCGTAGCGCCGCAGGTCGCGCATGGAATTCCGAGCAAAGTGTGAAACGTGCATTGCGGTAAAGGCAATCCGACCTTCAGCCATGCGCTTAGGAGAACGGCACTGGTAATTGTGACCGCGAGCCAGATCAGTTCATGATCGAGTTCGCCCGCGCGCAGACGACGCACTTCGAAACGCATCGCGCGCTAATGCCAATTCCCGGCCATCGCGCCGCCAATAATCGCGACGACGAAAAAGATCGCGCCGCCGCAGCAGACAATCATCGGTAACAAGACGGCCACGACGGCGCGCCAGGTATCGGTTTCATGCGCACGCGCTAGCCCGATGCTGCCGACGATCAATGCTGCGACCAGTGCGATGAGCCCGCCACAAAAAGGAATGACATTGAGGAGATGAGCCGAGCCGTTGCCATAGGAGAGAACGCGCAACGTCGTCTCGAACGGATACTTCGCGCCGCCGACAATCATCAAACAAACATGCGTAATGGCCGAACCAATAAAGATGCCGATGAGAACAAGAACAGGAATGAAAATGATGATGAGAATGGAAACGAATCCCAACCCGAAGACTGCACCGAGGCCGTTTCGCCCAAACCCCATCCCTAAAGATTTCATAAAGAATTGGTAGAGTAACGAGATCAAAGAACCAGCCGAACCGCAGATGACCGCATAAAGCAACGGATCGCCCAGACCACCTTCGCGTTTCATGATCGCGAAGGCGTGATCCGGTTTGCTCAGCACCATCATGACAGTCTCGATCAAGGCGTTGAAAAAATTGTCGCTCGTGCGGTTTTCCCACGGCAATCCGGTGCGTGCGGTAATCGTCGGTGTGGCCACTGGAATGACGGGCTGTGGCGCTACTTCCGGTGACGGCGCGTCGATTTGCGGCGGTGGCGGCGCCGGCACAGACGCGCGGAAACTTTCCAACTCGGAGAGCGGCCGCCAGGTTTGCATACCTTCCATCCAACCGAGATCGGTCCCGATGAATTGGCCGGTGCGCAATCCTTCGCGCACTTTTTCTTCCTCGAAAATCCCCAGAGTAGCGCCGCTGCGGCTGACGTGAATCATCGCCATACGTCGCTTTTTTAGACAGGATTTACAGGATTAACAGGATAAAAAGAAAGGCACGCCACCTTCCTAAAAAATCCTGTTCATCCTGTAAATCCTGTCTGTTTTCCTAGCTGCGATTGGCACTTGGCTCCGCGGTATCGAGCGCCCGCCAGAAATACCAGGCGGCGACAGAACGATACGGACGCCATTTTTCGCCGATGCGATGAAGTTGTTTCGGGGTTGGTAATTTTCGCTTTCGAAAAGTTTTCGCATAACCCTTTTGCACGCCGTAATCGGTGACCGGCCAGACATCGGGACGGCCAAGGTTAAAAAGCAAAAGCATCTCGACCGTCCAACGCCCGATGCCGCGAACACTCGTTAGGCGTTCGATGATTTCTTCGTCGCTCATTTTCGCCAGGGCGGGAGCGGAAGGGACAATGCCTTCGATCGTTTTTGCCGCGAGGTCTTTGAGCGCGGCGGTCTTGCTACCGGACAGTCCGCAAGCGCGCAGCTTTTCATCGGGTGTGGCCAGAACTAATTTTGGATCGAGCCATTTCCTCTTCGGATACAACGCGCGCACCCGGCCCCAGATGGTCGCCGCCGCTTTGCCGCTCAACTGTTGATAGGCGATTGATTCCGCGAGCGCATCAAACGGCCTAACAAGGACGGCATTTCGCACCTCGTATGGTCTCGCGCGTTTGATCAATTCCGCCATGCGTGGATCGCTCCGGGACAAGTGTGCTTTGGCCGCTTTCATTCGGCTCTCGTTTAGCGCAG
>JALZAX010000418.1 GCA_030948055.1 Verrucomicrobiota bacterium
CGCGGTGTTGTTCGTGATCCTGTCCCTTCAGAAGCTCGAGTAAGCCGGCTAAACCAGACGCGCCCGTTTCGCCGGCGATCACACGGGCTCCCGACAGCGCCCGCATCGCTTCGCGCGCGCGGTCATCAGAGACAGCGATGAAGGCATCGATCCCGGCGGAAATAATGGGCCAGGCGATGAGTGAGACACGTCCGCAATTCAATCCAGCCATGATGGAATCGTGCGGACCGGGCACATCAACGATCTTCCCCGCTTCCATGGAAGCGAGCGCGCACGCCGCTGGCAAAGGTTCGACACTTAGAATTTTCGTCATGCTTTCCTGAAAATGCCTAACGACTGCTACGGCAAGCGCACCGACACCGAATTGCACTGCGACCAAATCCGGATGCCCCTCATTGCACCTAACGAGTTCATCTTCGATCTCCCACATAATGGTGGAGTATCCTTCCGCGACCCAGCGAGGAATCTCTTCATAATCCGGCCAGGAAGTGTCGGAAATAATCAGGCAGCGCTCACTCGCATCCTGCGCCGCGCGCGCCACGGCATCATCGTAGGTACCGTCGACAATTTCCACCTGCGCACCTTCACTGGCGATTCCATCGAGGCGCGCCTGCGCCGTGCCTCGCGGCACATAAATCCGCGCGTCAAAACCGAACATGGTCGCGACGTGCGCGACCGCACGGCCGTGATTTCCATCAGTTGCGGTCGCCAGCGTCAAAGGTCGCAGCGGAGCGATGCGCCGGCGTAGTTCGTCAAGGTTCGTCCACGGTTCGAGTGAATGGCCGAGACGACTTTCCAGAACGCGATAGACCGCCCACGAGGCCCCGAGAATCTTAAACGCCGGTAGACCGAGTCGATTCGATTCGTTTTTCAGCAAGACCTGGCCAACCCCGAGCGTTCGCGCAATCTCCGGCGCATCGATTAGTGGTGTCGCCGCGTAACCGGGTAAATTTTGATGAAATGCAAGCGGCGCACGGTCGTTTGGCCTAACGAGTGATCGGTCGTCGCGTTGAACGTGGCGATTGAGAAGGAAATTCATTTCCCGCGTAAGTAACCCAGAAGCATGCGCGAAAGTTCGGTCTGCAACTTCTCGTCCGAGAGCGTTTCGCTTCTCTTGTCGCCGGAGGGCAGAATCTTTTCTTTCAAAGCCAGCGTTATCAATTGCATGGCGAAATGCACCGCTCGCCTGGGCTGCGGATGTTTGATTTCGCTGGCGTGCAACAAAATGATCTCTTCGATGCCCGCGATCGATCGCTGCCGCAGCTCGCGCGCCCGACGACGCAACGCGGCCTTGGGATGTTGCTCGCCGTAATGAATGACTGCGCGAAGCAGTCCGCGCTTCAGGCTATAGCCGGCGACCATTCCGCGGATGAGCGTGCGCACGGATGGTTCGAGCGATTTACACGGCCAGAGTTTGGGATCAAGCGCCACCTTGTTCGACTCGATCGTGCGCGCGAAGAAGCGTTCGAAGACTTCGCGCATCAAGCCATCCTTGTCGGTAAAGCGTCGATAAATGCTGGCCGGTGAAACGCCGGCGCGTTGTGCGATCTCGGGAATGGCAGCGCCGTCGAGGCCGCGTTCGTCCAAAATCTCTTCCGCTGCCTGGAGCAGACGCGCCTCTGTTTCACGACTGCGATTCTGTTGCGCGGGCTTCAGCGAACTTTGTCGCATGAGTGAAATAGTCGCCTTGACGTCATTAGATGTAAATGTAAACATGCATTTATATATGAGCAGAATTTTTCCTCGACTTGTTACCGCTGTTTCTTCTCATTGCCGGCAGCAAAGCCACGATCGAAACGCCGATCGGTCGGGTCGAATCAAAAACCTACCTGCGTGATTACAAGGAGTTGAACGGTGACAAGACGGCGACGGAAATTTTCGTCGAGAGCAGTGTGCAGCGGCAGCGGATTATGATCGAAACCATTAGCTTCGATCCGATTGCGCCAGAAGAATACGCGGCGTCGAAAAGCACTCGTTAGGCTACAACAATCCGAGAACGCGCAGGTCGTTGCGCGGTTCGTCGAAGCTGCAACTGCCGAAGGAGGTGATGAAGTTGCGGTGTGCCTTGATGCGCTCGGTCGTTACGGTCCATTCGCGCCAGGAGAACGCGCCATCGTCAAAGACGAAGGAGGTGCTGTCTTCGTCTTCCAGCATGGCGGCGGTCTGTTGTTGATTCCACCGGTGTTCAGCCGCGAGGACGCCGGCCCCGAGGACGTTGAGAAAACCGTGCATGGTCGCTTGCACGCTCGAGTGAAATTTCCGCACGGGATGATGCAGGCCCGCAGTGAACTTGATCGGAACGTGCCTGTGCGTCGCTGCCACCAGCGTGCGCGCGATCTGCACGGAGGAAGGAAAAGCCGAGGCCACCACGCCACCAGTGCGAAGTTTGAAACCGAATCTGCCCGCACCTGTCCGGCGGCGTTCGGCAATAAATTCGATCGTCCGTTCG
>JALZAX010000081.1 GCA_030948055.1 Verrucomicrobiota bacterium
CGTCGCGGTCGGTCGCCTCGAGCAATACGACAAGCTCTACCTCGTCGTCTCCGACACGCGCTTCAAACAGTTCGAAGAGATCGAGCGCACCGTCCTGCGCTCCTCGCCGGATGGCGTGGTTTTGCTCGATGATGTGGCCACGGTCGAGCACGCGACCGAGCCGCAATGGACGCGCGTGACGGCGGACGGAAGCGACGCGGTCTTGTTTCAGGTTTACCAGCAACCGGGCGGCAACACGGTGCAGATCGCGTCCGGGATCAAGGCCAAGCTGAAGGAGATCGCGAAACAGATTCCGCCGGGCGTGAAGGTGGCGAACTGGTACGACCAGAGCGAATTGATCGTCGCCTCGGCCGGCAGCACGCGCGACGGCGTGATCATCGGCGTCATCCTCGCGGCGATCGTGCTCCTGGTTTTTTTGCGCAACTGGAAGGTGACATTGATCGCGGCCATGACCGTGCCGGCGGTGCTCGCGACCACAGTGGTGCTCCTTTTCGCGCTCAAGATGAGCTTCAACATCATGACGCTCGGCGGGATGGCGGCAGCGGTCGGGTTGATCATCGACGATGCGATCGTGATGGTAGAACACATCATCCGCCGGGTGCGCGCAGACGACGGCGGTGAGACGCGCGCCGGCGTGATGAAAGCCGCGGGCGAATTCACCAAACCGCTCGCCGGTTCGAGCGCGGCGACGGTGATCATCTTCGCGCCGCTCGCGTTTTTGACCGGGGTGACGGGCGCGTTTTTCAAAGCGCTTTCGCTCACGATGGCTTCCGCGCTGGTCATTTCATTTCTGATCGCGTGGCTGGCGGTGCCGGTCCTTTCGGCGCAGCTCCTGAAGGAGAAGGACACGGAGAAGGAAGAGAGCGGGCGCTTCCTGCGAAGCGTGAACAAAAATTATCGCGCGCTCATGCGCCGCATGCTCGATCAGCGCTGGCTGGTCGCGCTCTTCATCGTGCCGCTGCTGGTGCTCGGTTACGTCGGCTACAAGTCGGTCGCATCCGGTTTCATGCCGGTGATGGATGAGGGCGGATTCATTCTCGACTACGTCTCGCCGCCCGGCACTTCGCTCGCGGAAACCGACCGTCTCCTGCGCATGGTCGAGTCGATTTTGCAATCGACCCCGGAGGTCGCGACCTATTCGCGGCGCACGGGTGCGCAGCTCGGCGGCGGCTTGAGTGAGGCGAACATCGGCGACTTTTTCGTGCGCCTGAAAACGAAACGCAGCCGTGGCATCGAGGCGGTGATGGATGACGTGCGGACGCAGATCGAACATCAGATTCCGGGGCTGCAAATTCAGACCGCGCAGTTGATGGAAGATTTAATCGGCGATCTCACGAGCGTGCCGCAGCCGATCGAGGTGAAGCTTTTCTCCGAGAGCGAAGAGACCTTGCGCACGATCGCGCCGCGCGTGGCCGAGGCGATCAGGAAGGTCAACGGCATCATCGAAGTGAAGGACGGTATCGTGCCCGCGGGCGACGCGCTCAACATCGAAGTGGACCGCGTGAAAGCCGCGCTCGAAGGGATGGACCCGGACGCGATCACGAAGTCGCTCGACGATTACATTTCCGGCAACGTGACCACGCATGTGCTGCACGCGCCGAAGTTGATCGGGGTGCGGGTGTGGATTCCGCATGCCGCCCGCGAGACGATGCACGACCTCGAGAACCTGCTCCTGCGCGCGCCGGACGGTCACCTTTTCCCGCTCAAACGGGTCGCCAAGTTAACCACCATCGTCGGCCAGCCGGAGATCACGCGCGACGATTTGAAACGGATGGCTGCGGTCACGGCGCGGATCAGCGGACGCGATCTCGGTTCGACCGCGGCCGATGTAAAACGCGTCCTCGATAAACCCGGCCTGCTCCCGAACAACGTCCCTTACACGATGGGCGGACTCTACGAGCAACAGCAGATCGCGTTTCGCAGCCTCTCCATCATTCTGATCGCGGCGCTCATCCTCGTTTTCCTGCTTCTGTTGTTTCTCTACGAATCGTTCCGGGTCGTGATCGCCATGATGCTGACCACGCTGCTCGCCATCGCCGGGGTTTACATCGGGCTCTGGCTAACGGGCACTGAATTCAACATCACTTCGCGCATGGGCATGACCATGATCGTCGGGATCGTCACCGAAATCGCGATTTTCTATTACTCGGAATTCCGCGAACTGGAGCCGAGCGAAGACCGCTTCATCATCGCGGGAATCAATCGCCTGCGCCCGATCGCCATGACCACCTTCGCCGCCATCCTCGCGCTCATGCCACTCGCGCTCGGCATCGGCCAGGGCTCGGCCATGCAACAGCCGCTCGCGATCGCGATTATCTCCGGGCTCGTCTTCGGTATGCCGCTCGCGCTCATCGTGCTGCCGGCCTTGCTCTCGATCTTCGGCGAGAAAGCGGCGCGCGCGGATTAGTGCGCCTTTTGCGCCGGCTTTTGCGGAAAGATCAGAATCAGCGCGACGATGACAACAAGCAACCCGATCGAGGCGGTGTAACGGCTCAGGGCAAGCCCGCCTTTAGCGACCGGTTTGTCGAGAAAATCGCCGACGACCGCGCCGAGCGGACGAGTCAAAACGAATGCCGCCCAGAACAGAACCGCATGCGAAAGGCTGGTGAAGTAATAGAGCAGCGCCGTGACGAGCAGCAGCCCGCCGAAGATCGCGGCCGCGCCGAGGTAGCCCATCGAGTTGGTGTCTGCCACCCAATCGCCGAGTGCAGTTCCCAGCGTTTGTGAGAACATAATTGTGATCCAATAAAAGATTTCGATCTTCGGCGTGTTCACCGTTTCGACCGAGATGCTCCCGGTGGACCAACGCCACGTCAGTAGCGAGGCAATTACCAGGATCAGCAAGATAGTCGAACCGCCGGTGTAGCCGACGCCGAGCGATCTGGTGCAATAATCCGCCAGCGTCGTTCCGACTGTCGTGGTTGCGACGATCGTGAACCAATAGAGGAACGGATGAAATTTCCGCGCCTTGATCTGCACCAACACGGCGGCAATGAAGAGAATGCCGAATATTGCCGTGCCGATGAGATAGCCGGTGCCTTTGGCTTCGGCGGTAGTCTCGCCTAGCCACGACATGGTAACGGCATCGCCGCCAGTCTCGCCTAGTGTCGTCGCCAGGATCTTAATGATCCAAAATAGAAGCGTGACCTGTGGAACTTTCGCGATGAGTTCCGAGTTTTTGTCATTCATGTTTGTTCTCCGAATGGTTGGCGGTGCGGCGCCCATGTGACCGGGCGAATTTATTTTTCATCGAAAGATTTCTGCGCCCCGCTCCGTATCAAGGAGAAGGAAATGCTCGCTACTACTTCACGCCATTTGCGCTCGCAAGGCGTCTGTCTACTCCTCGCGGTGTGCGCCGCCTTAGCCGATAACGGATCGGACGCACCTCGCGAATTGCGTGTGCGCGTTGTGGACGAGGAACATCTGCCAGCCGCGGGCGTGGAGGTAAGGCTACTCGGCCTCGATCGTGGACCGATGACGATGAGGTCGGAGATTTTCCCCGAACCCGGGGAGACCAATTCAGAAAAATCGCGAGGTTGGAAATTCATCACGGACGCAAACGGCCGTGGCAGCGTACAGTTCGGCAAGTTTGATTTCTCGGAACATCTCAAAACGAGCGGCGTGATCGAGCCCGGTTACGGGTCCTATTTTCTCATCGTGGAGAAAGAGAATTACGCGGGCGGCGTGAGTGCGAAGCTTTTGAACCTGAGTGAAGAGCAACGAAATGATTTTGCGCCGACGGAACTCGAAGGCTCCGGTCCAAATGAAGGCGAGGAATGGAATTACGACGAGCGTCTTTTGAATGACGATCCGCAGAATAATGAAGAGATACTGATTGTTCTTCAGCGTGGAATTGACGTCTCCGGTCAGTTAGTCGATGAAAAGAATCGACCGATCAAAGGGGAGCAAATTAATTTGTGGAACGATCTCGGCGCGGACACGCACACTGGTCGCGGCGGGGAAATTTTTGAGCGCCAGGCGGTGACGGATCGGTTCGGTCGATTCCATTTTCATCACGTCTATCCGAATCTTTTTCATCTCGCGCTGCAAAGTCAGGACAGTGACGCGCTTTCCTGGATCAAGACGCGTGTGCGCAAGCGATGGGTCGATGGCGTGAACGATGCCATCTGGCCGCACACCGATGATACGGATCTGGCGCTCGTAATTGTCGCGTCGCGTCAACGCCCGTTTCATTATTTCGGAAAAGTGACGGACGAAAAAGCCCGACCCATCGCCGGCGCGACCGTGCGGGTGCAGGCTTCGTTGCACGGACCCTGTCGGCGCGGAGATTTCGAAGACGACCACGATCATCACAGTCAGGTCATTACTCGCGCCGATGGTACCTACGATGTCGCGGCCGCAGGCGCTTACGTAAACGATTTCCAAATCAGCGCGCCCGGATTTGGAGATGAAGTTTACAGAGAAGACGGCGAAATCAATGGCTTCGATCGTTACGAAGAAGTGCCGTGCGCGCCGGGTCGATACGATTTTGTCTTGAAGAAGAAATGAAGGTCGAGCGACAGGTATGCATCGAAAAGAAGCGATGGCTCATCGCTCTTCCGCGCGAGCCAGGCTATTCAAGATAAGTTCCCTCCGCAGACGTTTTCTCAACAAAGCTGCGCGCCCATTTCGGCCATTCCTCCGAGCGACTTTCGAAACATCCATCCAGAAACGCGCCGTCTTTGATACGAAATTTCTCGAGTCGCCCGGGTCCGTGCGGACCGCGAGAAAGCATTACCACACGGGTGTCGTGCTCAGTGAAATCCCACACTTCAATAAACGGATAATACGCGGCAATGCGTCGAAGTATTTTGTTTCCGCGCGCGAGCACGAGCGTCGCGTTCATTAACGCCCCCTTCGAGTGATACGCCTTTCCGTGTGTCCAGCCGACCAACCCTGAGTTCGACACACGCGGTTGCAAACATTTTCCGTTGCGCGTCCATCTTTGGTGTTTACCGCTCGCGAAGATCACGCGCACGTCGCCATCGTGACCTTCATCCGCCACGCGGTCATGCCCCCAGACGATCTGCGCGGAGACGGGACGGCTTTTCACCGGCGCAGCTTTTACCGTTGTGGAATTCGAAATTATGAAGGTTCCGAACAGTCCGATTACGTGTAGTGGTCTCATCAGTATCTTGTTCGTGAATTCTCGACGTTTCTTACAAAGCTATTGCAGTACTTTTTGCACGATCTTGTTTCTGAGCAGTTCCGCGCAGAGCGCGACGCGACCGGAGACGGACCTTGTTCCGCTGCACATCGGGATAAATGAAGTGGACTTCGGTGAGCGCGCCATCGCGGGGATGGTCGTGCTCGCTCATCGAGAAAACTTCAACGCCCATTCGTCTGAGCTGGCGACGTTTTATCTCCGTACCGCGGTGGTCGAATCGGACCCGGAAATGTGGCAGATCATTCCGTTTGAAATTCCCCGGAAAGAAAAAGACCAGGGCGTCGACAAAAATTATTTGCGGGTCTGGGGCGGCGCTGATTGCAAACTGGAAACGTTCCGTTTGCTGCGCGGCCGGAACGACAAAGCCACTTACGTCCTGAGAGCGAATCGGCCTCTCGGACATTCGTTCGTCGATCCGGGATTCGTTACCTTCGTTTGGTTCAAGCTCGATTGGAATCTGGATGGCGTCCCTGGCTGGCCAGTGGCGTTATTCAAAGTTTCCAAAACGGAAACGAGCAAGAGCAAATACTGCGACGTGGATAAGGCGATCGAAACTGAGCTGCATCTCCGAGGCGCGATCACGCCGACGGAAGGGTCATTGCCGGATCAGCCCGAATGACCATTTTCCCTTAGCAGGTCTTACTTGAAACCAGCTTCGCCTTCTTTGTGCAGGCGGGGGCCTTTAATCTCGAGTGGCTCGGGAGCTTGGTGCGCGGGGATTTGTGGACAGCTATCAATCCATTTCTCGCGACCAGGCGCGGCCCAACGCACTGCGTTGCGCAAGACCTGCCTAACGACTGGTTGATGATAGATCGGATAAACTTCGTGGCCCGGTCCGAAGTAAAATATTTTGCCGTTGCCGCGTTTCCACGTGCAGCCGGAGCGAAAAACTTCACCGCCCTCGAACCATGAGATGAAAACAATTTCGTCCGGTGTGGGTATGGCGAAAGGCTCGCCGTACATTTCTGTATTCGGAATCTCAAAGGAGCGATCGATCCCGCGCGCGATTGGATGCGCCGGATTACAAACCCACAGCCGTTCTTTTTCGCCGGCTTCGCGCCAGGTGAGGGAACAGGTCGTGCCCATGAGACGCTTAAACGGTTTCGAGTAATGGGCGGAATGCAGCGCGATAAACCCCATTCCTTCCCAGACGCGCGCCAGGACAGAATCCACTACGCGATCGTTCACTTTTCCGTGCTCGGCATGTCCCCACCAGACGAGCACGTCCGTATCGGTCAGCGCAGCTTTCGTTAGGCCGTGTTGCGGTTGTTGCAGCGTGGCTGTCTGCACATCGAACTCATTTTTCTCCGCGATTCCTTCCGCGATCGTGCTGTGCATCCCCTGCGGATAGATCGAGCGCACCATGAGATTTTTTCGCTCGTGTACATGTTCTCCCCAAACGGTCACGCGAATTTTTCGTGGCATGCACGGTTAAGATGAATGGGTATTCCGCAATGCGCGAATCGCCGGATGCCGCGCGATTTTGCGGAGGGCTTTCGCGAGCAATTCGCGGCCGGGCGAAATCTTATGCCAGGGCGACGCGCCGCTCGGATGGGGCAATGGAATAAGATCAAACGCGCGACCAGCGCGTTCCATGACGAAGTTGCGGCCGATGACCGCATCCAGTTTGTCGATCGCGATGAATTGCGCGATGGCAAGTTTGCCGACCGGAATGACCAGCCGCGGCCGGAGGATTTCGAATTCGTCATTCATCCACGAGGAGCAGTTCGCGATTTCGCGCGGATTCGGCACGCGATCCGTTCCGCCGCTGGCTTTGCCAGGAAAGCAGCGACAAACCGCGGCGAAATAGATTTTTTGCCTAACGAGTGCTTCGTCCATCGCGCAGAATTCTTCGAACCAACGGAAAAGTGTTTTCCCCGCAGTATGCGCGAACGGCCGCTTTAAGACCGGCTCTCGCACACCGGGCGCCTGACCGATCAACATGACCTCGCTCACGATCGCGCCGCCCGAGACGGGCGGCGGTAACATGCGCGGACATCGCCGGCACTGCACCAGACGCGCGACGTGTTTTTCGAGAAGAAGGCGCGAGGCCGATCGCTTCGCCATTTGGGAGCGGCACGTTCGCGCACGCGGGCGGTTGCGCGCAAGATCGGAAGCGGGAAGAATCATCGCGGGAAATGGTTGTTCAATTCCGTGATTATTACGAAACGCTGGGCGTTTCGAAGACGGCGAGCGGGGACGAAATCAAATCGGCCTTTCGCAAACTTGCGCGCAAATATCATCCCGATGTCGCGAAGGATAAAAAAAGCGCGGAAGAAAAATTTAAGCAGATCAACGAAGCGTACGAAGTCCTGAGCGATCCAGAGAAGCGGAAGAAATACGATCAACTGGGCGCGGATTGGAACCAGCCCGGCCGCGGATTTCAACCGCCACCGGGATGGGGCGGCGGGGGTGGACAGCCGGGCGGCGGCTTTCAAAGGTGGGGCACCGGTGGCGATGGCGGCGGCGTCGAATTCGAATTCGGTGGAACAGGTTTTAGCGATTTCTTCGAACAGTTTTTTGGTGGTGGGCGATCTCGCACGGCAGGTTTTGGCCGAGGAACTCCAGCGGCCGAGCGCGGCTCCGATGTGGAAGCGGACATCATGGTGCCGTTGGAAGAAGCGCTCCATGGCGCGAAGCGAACCGTTTCGCTACGGCGCAGCGGATCGCGCAAAGTGGAGAGCTACACGGTGAAAATTCCGCGCGGTGTGCATGAAGGACAACGCATTCGTCTGGCAGGTCAGGGCGAAGCCGGTGAAGGCGGGGGGAAAAGTGGCGATCTCTTTTTGCGGGTGCGACTGGCGCGGCATCCGGACTTTTCCGTGGAAGGAAGCGATCTCATCCACGAGGCGGAAATCGCGCCGTGGAATGCAGTGCTGGGAACCGAATTGCAGGTGGCGACCCTGGAAGGAAAAGTGCGAATGAAAATCCCAGCGGGCACGCAGGCGGGTCAACGATTTCGTTTGCGTGAGCGCGGACTCCCGAATGCCGCGGGCGGACGGGGCGATCTTTACGTCGTGGCGGAAATTCAAATCCCCAAAAAAATTACCGAACGGGAGCGCGAACTTTGGTCGCAGTTGGCGCAGTTACATGGAGAATCAGCCTCGTGAAAATCTCGCTCGGGACCGATCACGCCGGGTTTCGGTTGAAGGAAAAAGTGAAAGAGCTGCTGCACTCGTTAGGTCACGAGGTGGTGGATTTTGGCACGTTCAGCGAAGAGCCGGTGGATTATCCACTATTCGTTAGGCCGGCCGCCGAAGCGGTGGCGAAAGGCGAGTGCGAACGCGGCGTGGTCTTCGGTGGGTCCGGCAATGGCGAAGCGATGACGGCAAACAAAGTGCGAGGCGTGCGCTGCGCGCTTTGCTGGAGCGAAGAGAGCGCGAAACTCTCGCGTCAGCACAATGACGCCAACGTCCTCTCGTTAGGCGAACGCCTCATTCCGGAAGATCTGGCGCTTTCGATCGTGCGCATTTGGTTAACGACAGCCTTTGAAGGCGGTCGTCATTCGCGGCGAATCGCAATGCTCGATTCGCCCGTTTAGTGCCAGAGATCGGCGCAAATCGCGATTAGGAAAACGCCGGAAACGAAAGCGTTACTCTGGAAAAATGCGCGATTGATTCCGGCAAGATCGAGGCGGCTGGCCGCGCGATGTTCGTAAACCAGCGCCGTTGCAATCAGTGGCATCGCGCAGAAGAAGACGAACCCGAGTTTGGCCGCCAGACCAAACGCAGTCAAAGCGACGAACATTCCGAGATGGAGCCATTGCGCGAGCTGTAAACTTCGCGGGACGCCCAGCCTAACGACGAGTGAATGCAGGTGCTCGCGCCGATCGAATTCCGCATCCTGGGTGGCATAGATGAGATCGAAGCCGGCCACCCAGCAGATCACACCCGCGCCGAGAATTAGCGGCGCCAGCTCGAGCCGCTCCGTTT
>JALZAX010000082.1 GCA_030948055.1 Verrucomicrobiota bacterium
TCACGTATAGGGCGTGGTGACGTGTCCCGAATCGTTCGCGCAGCGCCCGGGACATCTGTCGGATGTGGGCCACCTGTTTCATCGACGAGCAAATGAAGGTGGCGAGACATTCCCAAAGCGGCTGGCGAATGATGCGCAAGCCGCGGCAAAAATCGCGCGCCGCTACCATGGCTGGATCATTCGGAAAGGCCGCGCAGATTTCGCTCAGGGGATGGTCGAGCGCGAAATAATGCCTAACGAGTGCTTGACTCGGCGGTGGAGCGCGATGCTCTGTCATCGCGTCGTTGGCTGAATCAAACACGCGACGACGGAGCGTCGTGCTCCACTGCCTGACGAGTAGTCGATCGCGGGCCTGCGCGAGATATATCGGCGTGTCCCCAATCATGCCGATGAATCCCTCGCCGACCCTCTCCCAATGAAAGACCTGACCCGAATCGAGAGTCTTCGCCAAATCGAAATCCGGCGCCTCGATTAAAATCCGTGTTTCATCCGTGTTCATCCGTGGCTAAATAAGCGGCCTCATGGACGCGCGACTCATCATCGACCTTAGCGTCCTGCTACTCTACTTCGTCATCATTATCACCATCGGCCTGCGGATGGGCCGCAAGGAAGATAATCTCGAAGACTTCGCTCTCGGCGGCCGGCGCATTCCGTGGTGGGCCGTCCTTGCCTCCATCATCGCCGCAGAGACGAGCGCTGGAACATTTTTCGGCACGCCGGGCGAAGGTTTCGCGCTGCGCAACTACACCTACGCGCAACTTGCCCTCGGCACCATCATCGCGCGCGTCCTTGTCAGCTACATTTTCATCAAGCCCTACTACGACTACAAAGTTTATTCGATTTACGAATATTTGACCGCGCGTTTCGGCCCATCGACGAAAAACGCCGCCTCGGCGGTTTTTCTGGTCACGCGCGTGCTCGCATCCGGGGCCCGATTGTACGTCGCAGCCATCGTGCTCGTGCTGGGTTACGAATTGATCGCGGGCCGTCGTCTCGGCCCCGCGCAAACACTCTGGATCTACATTGGCGCCTGCGTCGTCATCGTCATACTGACCGCGGTCTACACCACGCTCGGCGGCATCAAAGCGGTCGTCTGGACAGACTTCATCCAGGCTTCCATCATGATGGGCAGCGCACTGGTCGCGCTCGCCATTCTCTTCTTCGCCATACCCGGTGGCTTCAGCGAAATTGTGCAACGACACGGCGGATTCAGCCTCTCCGATTTCATTACCACCGGACTCGATCCTGCGAGAAGCGGATGGGACCGATGGAAAGGCATGTTCGAGATCGAGTACACGATCTTCGCCGGCTTGATCGGTTCGACGTTCGTCACCATGGCAACGCACGGCACCGATCAAGACATGGTGCAGCGCATGTTAACTGCGCCCGACATTCGCCGAAGCCGTCGCTCACTTATTTTTTCTGGGCTGGCCGATATCCCGATCGTCTTCACTTTTCTCAGCATCGGCTTGTTGCTCTGGACTTATTACCAGGCGCATCCCGATCCAGCATTGCCGAAATCGCCTAACGACACGTTCTGCTATTTCATCTTGCATCAAATGCCGGTTGGCGTTCGCGGCTTGCTCATCGCCGGAATTTTCGCCACCGCCATGGGCTCACTCAGCACTGCGCTCAACGCGCTAGCCACGAGCTTCACGCGCGATTGGTATCAAGCGTATATCAATCGCGACGCGACACAGTCGCAGAGTCTGCGCGCGGTTCGATGGGCCACCATCGCATTTTCCATCCTCATGATCGTCGTCGCGTCGTTCACTTCCTACATCGTTGTGATTCACCCGAGTGTCCGCATCATCCCGATTGTTCTCAGCGTTTACGCTTATACCTACGGCCCGCTCCTCGGCATTTTTCTCTGCGGAATTTTCACCCGCCAACGCGGCAGCAACCGCGGCAACATCATCGCCATGATCGCCGGCTTCGCTGCCGTCGCCATCGCCAGCAACCTGCTCAACGCCGTCGCCGGACTATTCGGCCGCGTCGCCTACGAACTTCCCTGGTGGCTGCCGAAAACAGAATTCCCCTGGTGGATCTCCATCGGAACTATCGTCACTTTTGCGGTGGCGTTTTGTTTTCGCACCGAGAAGGCGCACGTGCGACCAAGCTAGTTAGCGCAACGCCGCCATTCGTTTCCCAAGCCGCGCTGCTCGACTTCGCGCTCGATCAAGGCGCGATCTACATCCGTCACCGCCAGCATTCCGCGAATATCGCGAAGGTGTTTCTCGCTTCCGCCCTCGCGCAAGAATTCGAGCTTGTGGACAAGCACGCACTCGGGCGGCATTAAGTAAAGTTTCTCTCCGTTACCAAGATCGATCGTGCGACGGTTTTGCAACGCCCATGCATCCAGCGCGTCGCCGGTATGGAGATAGACGTCGGCTTTGTAGCCGCTATCGAAATGAATCAGATTGAAATGTCCACGGGCGTCTCGCCGTCGTTCGATCTCAATCACATCGCGTGGCGGTCGGTAAAATTCGTTTTCGGGGAACACCTGTTCGATCGCAACGACGGCGCCCGTATTCAAAAGCACGACGATATCGATGTCGTTTGTCGTGCGCACTTCCCCGTAAATAATCGACGCGATGGATCCAGTGGCCGCCCAAGGCACGCCGAGCGCATTGAAACGCGGCGCGAAAATCGCAGCCGGATCATCCTCGGGCATGGAAAATCAAACGCCGAAGTTCCGCGGCGATCTGCTGCTCGCTCCACTCCGGATGCTGACTGCGCAGCGCTGTCGCCTTCAATTGTCGCATCGAACGAATGCAGCCGAACGCAATTTCCGCGCGCCGCTCCAGTGACATCTTGCGCAACGCTTTCACCTGCTCGGGATGCAGTCCGCCCTCGACAAACATAGGGAAAGTTTACGCGCTCTTCTTGTCCGATGCGAGTGTGATTCCGAGTTCGCGCAACTGCTTTAGATCAACATCCGACGGCGATTGCGACATCAGATCCTGACCTCGATTGTTTTTCGGGAACGCCATTACCTCGCGGATGGATTGTTCGCCGCAAATCAACATCACCATTCGATCGAGACCGAAAGCGATACCGCCATGCGGCGGCGCGCCAAGACGAAACGCGCGCAGCATGTGACCGAACATTTCCTGTTGCTGCGTTTCGTTCACGCCCAAAACGCCGAACATTTTCGACTGCAAATCCGGCTCGTGAATTCGAATGCTCCCGCCGCCGATTTCCACGCCGTTCATGACGACGTCGTAGGCTTCCGCGCGCACTTCGGCGAATTTTTGCGCGTCGAGCAATGGAACATCGTCGAGTTGTGGACGAGTGAAGGGATGATGGACCGCGTTCCATTTATTTTCTTCGGCACTGAATTGCAGAAGCGGGAATTCGGTGACCCAAAGAAAATCGAGTTCGTCCGGGCCGGGAATCATTTTCAAAATCTCGGCGGAACGCAGGCGCAATCGTCCGAGCACTTCACAAGCGACGCCCCATTTGTCGGCCGCGAAAAAAATTAGATCGCCTTCCGCAATTTCGAGCCGCGAACGCAAAGCTTCCTTTTCCGCGTCGGAAAAGAATTTCACGATAGGCGATTTCCATTCGCCATTTTCAATCTTGATAAACGCGAGGCCTTTCGCGCCGAAATTTTTCGCGATGGCCGTCAGTTCGTCGATCTGGCCGATGGTGATGCCGGCAAAACCTTTGGCGTTAATTGCTTTCACCACGCCGCCGGAGTCGAGCGCGCCGCGAAAAACTTTGAAACTACTTTCGCGAAAGGCATCGCTGAAATCGATGAGCTTCATTCCGAAACGGCGATCCGGTTTGTCGCTGCCATAAGTGCCGACCGCTTCGCGGTAGGTCAGTCGCTCGAAAGGCGTCTTGATTTCGAGACCGCGCGCGTCGCGAAAAACTGCCGCGAGCATTCCCTCGGTCAGCGCGTAGACGTCGTCTGGCCTAACGAATGACGCCTCGACGTCGATCTGGGTAAATTCCGGCTGGCGATCGGCGCGTAAATCTTCGTCGCGAAAACATTTCGCGATCTGGAAATATTTTTCCAAGCCGCCGACCATGAGCAGCTGTTTGTATTGCTGCGGCGCCTGCGGCAGCGCGTAAAATTTTCCGGGCGCCAATCGACTTGGCACGAGAAAATCGCGCGCTCCCTCCGGCGTACTTTTCGACAGCACCGGTGTTTCAACTTCTACGAAACCTTGCGCGTCGAAATAATCCCGCACCGCTTTGGTTACGCGATGGCGCATGCGCAGATTGCGCGACATCTGCGGACGGCGCAGATCGTAATACCGATAACTCAGGCGCAAATCTTCATTTGTTGGATCGGCGTCGATCGGAAACGGCAGAACATCGGCGCGATTCAAAATCTTCAACTCGTTAGGCAAAATTTCGATTTCGCCCGTCGGCAGTTTTGGATTTTCCGTTCCAGGGATTCGCGCCGCCACTTTCCCTTCGACTTGAATCACATCTTCATGTCGCAAGGTGTGCGCCAACTTCGTAGTCTCCGCATTTTCTTCCGGACGAAACACCACCTGCGTCAGTCCTTCGCGATCGCGCAGGTCGATGAAGACGACGCCGCCGTGGTCCCGGCGCACATGCACCCACCCGGCGAGCTTCGCCTCGCGACCGATATCGGTCGCGCGCAATTCGTTGCAATGATGTGTGCGGTAGAAGCTCATCGAGGGCTCAGAAGCTGAGTCATCGCGCCAGATGCGCAAGCAACTCTTCCTGCGCGACGAGTTGTTCCTCGCGCGTAGCGAGATTCTTTACTTTCACCTGCGGCCATTCGTCGCCGAAGAGAACGGCGAATCTCGCGCCCAGTTGCTCGGCCGTCTGAAATTGCTTGCCGACTTTCGTCGCCACCAGAGAATAATCGACTCGCAGATTCTTGTCGCGCAGTGGCTGGATATGCCGCAACGCGTCGGGGCGACGTTCTTCTTTCGCGATCACGACGTAAACATCGAGCGACTGCTCGTTAGGCGTGATCCCCTTCTCGCGCAGCAATTCGCCCAAGACGACGTCGCCCATGGCGAAACCAATCGCCGGTAACGAAACGGCACCGTCGCTTAATTGGTTGATCAGATTGTCGTAACGACCGCCGCCGGCGATCGCACGCAGTTTTCCCGCGCGATCAAACGCTTCGAAGACAACACCGGTGTAGTAGGCGAGCCCGCGCACAATCCGTAAATCGACTTCAGCAAATTCCGCTAAACCGCGGTGACGAAGCTGTTGGATAATTCCGTCGAGCTTCTCGCTCTTGCCGCCGCCATCGAGAATTTCGAAGACGCCGGGAGCAAGGTCACCGAGTTGCTCGGAAACCTTCTCGCGCGGCTGCCGCTCGCTTTTGTCGATGATCTCGAGCGTTTTCTGCCAGCGGTCTTCCGGCACATTTCGCGCGCGCAGAAAATCGATCCAGAATTCGCGATCGCTGATTCGGATAACAACATCTTCCGCACCCAACCCGAAACCACGCAGCAGATCGATGCACAAGGCGATCAGTTCCACATCGGCGCCTAACGAGTCCTCGCCAATAACGTCGGCGTTAAATTGGTAATGCTCGCGCAATCTCCCGCGCTGTTGTTTTTCGTAGCGAAAGCATTGCGGAATTGAAAACCATTTGAGCGGTTTCTTGAACTCGCGTTCGTGCGCTGCGACTACGCGAGCGAGCGTAGGGGTCAGTTCGGGGCGCATGGCGACTTCGCGTTCGCCTTTGTCGGTAAAATTAAATAGCTGCGCGATAATTTCGTCCCCGCTCTTCTTTTTGTAGAGCTCGGTCGGTTCGAGAACCGGCCCGTCCCATTCGACGAAACCGTAGCGCCGGGCGACCTCGCGCCATTGCGAAAAAATGTAATTCCGCACAGCGCAGTCACCGGGGAGAAAATCACGAAAACCAGGGAGAGGTTGCATTTCCGAAAGATTACAAAATTAGTGCTGCTCCCCAGGCAACCAGACCTCGCACCCAACACGAATTGAAGATACCCGATTGAATAAATCCACGCGGATTGAAGTCGGATGAAAGCACGACGGAGAGCATCCGTTTAACCAAACAAAAGGACAAATATGAAACAGACACCATTGATGAAAATGTTGGCGATCGGAGCGGTCAGCGTTGTGGCTTTAAGCACAGCTTTCGCACAGACGACAACAAAAGAAACGACCACGGCGACGACGGCGGGAACGACCGGCGTGAGCGCGAGCACCAGCACGAGCGCGCTCGACGGCACGGGCACTATCACCACTTACTCGCCGGGCACGGACTACGTCAGCGTCCGCACGACCTCGAGCGAAGCGCCGGTGAAGTATTACACGACCAAGACCACGACGGTGGTGGATTCGACAGGCGCGCCAGTTGATATGGCATTACTGCGTTCGGATCTGCCGGTGCATTACAGCTACGTGAAACAAGGCGACCGTATGGTTGTCTCCAAGATCACGGTGCAAAAGCCACTAGCCGAGATCAAAGAAACCAAGACCACGACGACCACGACAACGACTCCGTAAGGATTCGTTAGTCTGTCGTTAGACAGAAAAAATTGAGCGCTCGCGGAACGTGTTTCCGCGGGCGCTTTTTTGTACTGACTGCGCGTCAGTCTTCGTAGCCGCGCGGAAATTTCTGATGCCACTTCCAGGCGCTCTCGACGATGGCTTCGATATCCTGAAACTTCGGCTGCCAGCCGAGCTCGCGTTTGATTTTTTCTGAGGCTGCGATCAACCGTGGCGGATCGCCGGGACGGCGCGGCTTCTCCAGAGTCGGAATTTCTTTGCCGGTTATCTTCCGGCAGGCATCGATGACTTCGCGGACGCTCGAGCCGCCACCCGTTCCGAGGTTGTAAAACTCACTCTTCGGCGCCGTAAGCGCGAGTATGTGCGCGCGGGATAAATCCAAAATGTGAATGTAGTCTCGGATGCAGGTGCCATCGGGCGTGTCGTAGTCGGTCCCGAAAATCTCGACCTGCAGTTTGTCTCCAAGCGCCACCTTCAGCACATTCGGGATGAGGTGCGTCTCCTGGCGATGATCCTCGCCGAAATTTTCCGAAGCCCCCGCAGCGTTGAAGTAACGCAAGGAGACAAACTGTAGGCCGTGAATCTGGCCGTACCAATGCAGGATGCGTTCGAAGGAAAGTTTTGATTCGCCGTAGGGATTGATCGGACGCTGCGGCATCGTCTCATCAATCGGCACGCGCTCCGGCGGGCCGAATGTCGCGCAGGTGGAAGAAAAAACGAGACGCCGCACATCAGCGGCGATCATGGCATCGAGCAAATTCAAACCGTTGCCGATATTGTTGCGAAAATATTTCGAAGGGTTTTCCATCGATTCACCGACGAGCGCATTGGCGGCGAAATGCATGACCGCGTGCGGTTTTTGCCTAACGAGTGCTCGATCGATCGCAGCGCGATCGCCCAGATCGCCTTCGACAAACTTCGCACGCTGGTCGATCGCGCGGCGGTGTCCTTCGGTCAGGTTATCGAAGATCGTGACGTCGTATCCTTCATCGAGCAGCAACTCCGAACAGATGCTCCCGATGTAACCGGCGCCGCCAACAACCAGAATTTTCACGACTAACGTTTGGTAAGCGTGCCCTGTTTTCTTTCGATGCTCGCGATCATGCTTCGGACGCGTCCCACACCTTTGCGCGTGCGTAGAATCTTCAGGCTGTCCTCGTCGGAACCCCAATGAATAATTTCAATGTCTTCATGCCGCACACCCCAGCGATGAACTTCGCCGCGGGACGTTTTGTAGAGATCGATCGTGCTCGTGCCGA
This sequence comes from Verrucomicrobiota bacterium, assembly GCA_030948055.1. Classification (GTDB taxonomy): domain Bacteria; phylum Verrucomicrobiota; class Verrucomicrobiia; order Chthoniobacterales; family UBA10450; genus JACCTI01. The sequence continues at coordinate 7,740 of JALZAX010000082.1, forward strand.
CGAGCGCGCCACCGTAATCGTCGACGATATATTCGTCGCCCGTGCTCAACAAACGGAGACGGGTGCCGAATGGATAACGCGACCAATCAGCCGACGCGCTTTTCAAGCGGCCGCCGGAAAGTCGCTGACCGATGGCGTTGCGACTGCCGCCGCGTTCAGTATGAGTGTAAGCGGTGGTGCGGATTTTCTGGACGCCGGTGCGCGTAGCGATTTTCGGCAGAGGTTGCGTCTCGCAGCTCGCCAGAAAAAATCCGAGCCCAAGAATCGCAAACGAAAGAACTTTTTTCATTTGAGCGAGGCCTCCCTAGCGAGCAATCGAAACTGCGGCAAGCGATATTTCCCGACCGCATGATTCCGCTCGCACCATATCAGGCATTGATCGCGCCCGACATTCTGCTCGATGGTCGGCTCGCTCTTTTCCATCGCGCGCAGCGCTGGCTGGCCGTGGCTGATCTTCATTTCGGTTACGAACTGAGCCAGCGCGCAGCCGGACGATTGGTGCCGCTCTGGGGCATGACTTCGGTGGAAGAGCGTTTGCGGGAATTGCTGATCGATTATCAGCCGAAGAACCTGATTATCGTAGGAGATGTGGTGCATGATCGCGCGGCCGCGACGGAAGCGGTGCGATTGATCGAACGACTCTCAGCGGTTTGTGAACCGATCGTGCTGGCGGGAAATCACGATCGTCGCCTAACGAGTGCTTTTTCCTGGCGCGATTCCTGGAGCTGCGATGGATTCTATTTTCACCACGGTCACTGCGCCGCGGACATTTCCGATGCGATTCAAATTATCGGCCATCATCATCCCGCGGGCACAATTACCGATGGCGCAGGATTACGACTGAAGTTGCCGGCCTTCGTGCAACAAGGAAACTGCTGGATCCTGCCGGCGTTTTCACCGCGGGCGCGGAGTGGGAAGCGACGAGCGAGAGCCGCAGATGGCTCTGCACGCCGAAGCGCGTGTTACAATTGCCGCCGATCGAAGAGGCCGCCTAGACGTTTAAGGATTAATTTTTGGGGGGGCGGCGGTCAGACCGCCAATAATCAGCGGAGCACTTGCACCTACATTGACCGCGAGCAAGGGCGACAAAGACACCCCACTTTTCACGTAGACTAACGCAACGGCACCGCCGGTTCCGATCATCAAGAGGGTCATGATCCAATAAAACCAAGATCGGAGGTATGGCGGAAGATTAGGCTTTAGTTCTTGTCGCAGTTTCCAAAGTCCAAACAACTCGGCGAAGAAGCCACCGAGAATGCCGTACCAAAACTCTTCAGGCACGGTCAGAATTTCTTGGCGTTCGCAAAACGAAACGCATGCCATGCGTCCGCGATTCCGCTTAGCGGTGTATTCAGC
>JALZAX010000083.1 GCA_030948055.1 Verrucomicrobiota bacterium
TTGTTAATCTGAATCAGCTTCCGTATTAAATGTATCAATCCTCTGGCTTTTTTCTCGCGCTTGGTTTGGCGGCACTATTCGCGCTAGCGAATCGCGGCCCAACGGTGAAATCAACTCCCGACCTGCTGACCGCTTTTGGAAATCCTCAAGCAATCCCTACAGACGTGAACGGAGTTTTTCAATTCGACGACACCAGCGTGTCGACCTCTACTGCGCAGTTTTACCAACTCACGTTTCCGTAATATTCGTGGTCGGGTTTGCAGTGAGACTTCCTACAAATGAATAACTCCGGCCTCTCGGATATTCCGGCAGAAACTTTTCGTAGGCATCTCCATGAAGTTGCGGATTGGATCGCCGATTACCGGGAGAACATTGCCCAGACGCGCATTTCGCCTAACGAGAAGCCAGGCGCGATTCGCGCCGCCCTACCCACGAGCGGACCGGAAAAGGCCGAACCGATCGAGACAATCATGGCCGATTTTCAGCGCGTGATTTTTCCCGGCATCACGCAATGGGGCCATCCGCAATTTATGGGTTACTTCGGCGCCACCACCACCGGCCCGGGCATACTCGCCGAGATGCTGACCGCGGCGCTGAACGTGAACACCATGACCTGGCGCGTTTCGCCGGCAGCTACAGAACTGGAAACGGTCGTGCTCCGTTGGCTGCAAGAGTGGCTCGGTTTGCCTGACGAGTTCAACGGCGTGGTTTATGATACCGCTTCGATCGCGACTATGCACGCGCTGGCCGCGGCGCGCGAAGAAGCTGGAACTTCCGTGCGCACGCTCGGTCTCTCCGGTCGCGATGAGCTGCCGATCTTCCGCGTTTACGCATCGGACCAGGCGCATAGCTCGGTCGATAAAGCCTGCATCGCGCTTGGTCTCGGCGAACACAACGTGCGTCGCATCGTGAGCGACGCGGAATTTAAAATGGATGTGAAAGCACTGCGCGATGCGGTTGCCGCCGATCTGCGCAAAGAATTTCAACCGCTGGCCGTCGTTGCGACTGTCGGCACGACTTCAACTGCAAGCGTCGATCCGGTAAAGGAGATCGCGAGGGTGTGTCGCGAGCACAACATGTGGCTGCATGTCGATGCAGCCTACGGCGGCGGCATCGCGCTTCTGCCCGAGTGCGCCTGGGTGAAGGAGGGCTGGGACGAATGCGACTCGTTAGTCATGAATCCGCACAAGATGCTTTTCGTGCCATTCGATTTCAGCGCGCTTTATGTGCGCGACATCAAACGGCTGCGTGATGTCTTCACTCTCGTTCCGGAATATTTGCGCGGCGACGCCTCGCAAGCGGAGATCAATTACATGGATTACGGCGTGCAGCTCGGCCGCCGTTTCCGCGCGCTCAAAGCGTGGATGGTCTGGCGCGCCTTCGGCCGCGAAGGAATCGCCGCGCGCATCCGGGAGCACTTGCGGCTCGCGCAGCTCTTCACCAAATGGGTGAAAGAAGATCATCGTTTCGAAATCTCGGCGCCCACTGTGATGGGCGTGGTTTGTTTTCGAATCAAGGCAGCTGATGATGCAACCGCGGACAAACTGAACAGCAAGTTAGTAGAAACAATTAACGCGGGCGGTGAGACCTACTTGATGCAGACAAAATTGCGCGGCCGCGCTGTCATGCGTCTTGGTCTTGGTAATATCCTAACGACGGAAGAGCACTTAAGCCGCGTGTGGGACATCATCAAAGAAGCTGTCGCGACCGCATAAGCTTTCCTCGCGTTGGTAGTTGCTGCTTGGTACAAAGGGCCTGGCACGTCCATGGCGGAGGAACAAAAGACCAAGCTACGGCTGGAGATCGCGCACGTTCTCTTCATTGACATCGTCGGCTATTCGAGGCTGCTGATGGATGACCAAACCGAGGTCGTGCAGGAATTAACCGACCTCGTGCGCAAAACCGAAGCGGTGTGTGACGCAGAGGCGGCCGGTCATCTCGTTCGACTTCCGGCCGGAGATGGAATGGCGCTCGTCTTTACCGGCTCCGTCGAAACGGCAGTCGAATGTGCGTTGCAGATCAGCAAGGCCTTGCGGGATCATCCGCGGTTGCCCATTCGTATGGGCATTCACACCGGACCGGTGCATCACGTGGAAGATGTGAACGAGCGGACGAACGTGGCCGGCGGTGGCATCAACATCGCGCAACGGGTCATGGATTGCGCCGACGCGGGTCACATCCTTCTTTCCAAACGGGTGGCGGACGACCTCGCCCAATATCGTCATTGGCAGCCGTGCCTGCATCAGCTGGGGGAATTCGAAGTGAAACATGGATTGCGTCTTCCCCTGGTGAATCTCGCCGGTGAGGAATTTGGCAATCGCGATGTTCCGAAGAAATTGCTCGCGCTCGGATATCATCAGCGTAGCCGCAGAAGATGGCGGGTGCTGGCGATGGTAGTCCTGGCGATCGCGATTTTAGCTGCCGCATTTTTCTTTGTTGGAAGAAAGCAAACCCGGATCCGTGAGCCACGGGCCACTCCGACGTCCGCGGCGAAAGCTCCGGAAAAAAGTGTGGCGGTGCTGCCTTTCGAGAATCTGAGTAGCGATCCTGATAACGCCTTCTTCGCGGACGGTGTGCAGGATGAAATCCTGACGCGCCTCGCGAAAATCGCGGACCTGAAAGTGACCAGCCGGACTTCAGTGATGCAGTACAAGAGCGGAGTCCGCCGCAATCTGCGCGAGATCGGGCAACAACTCGGAGTCGCGCACTTGCTCGAGGGCAGTGTGCAACGCGCCGGGAATAAGGTGCGGGTTAACGCGCAGTTGAACGACACGCGCAGCGACGCGCATGTCTGGGCACAATCGTACGATCGCGATTTGGCGGATGTCTTCGCTATCCAAAGCGAAATTGCGCAGGCCATCGCGGATCAATTGCAGGCCAAACTTTCGCCAAAAGAAAAAGCTGCGATCGAAGAACAGCCCACCGCCGATGTGACCGCGTTTGAGCTATACAGTCGCGCGAAGACTGTTCTCGCGACAGGTTTGGCGACCTCGCAGGAAAAAAGTTTCCTTCAGGCGGTTGAGCTACTCGATCGCGCCGTGGCGCGGGATCCGTCGTTCTACGCAGCTTTTTGCCAACTCGTTTTTATCAATGACAGCTTGTACGCCGGATACGATCACTCTCAGGCTCGTCTCAGCGCAGCCGAGTCCGCTCTGCACAACGCAGAGCGGCTTCGTCCGAATGCCGCCGAGACGCACCTGGCTCGCGGTCAGCACCTCTACTACGCGGCTCGTGATTTTCCGGGCGCAGTGGCGGAATTGGAAATTGCAGCGCGGGGTTTGCCTAACGATGCGCGAGTCCTGGAAACCACCGGCTATATCCTGCGCCGACAAGGCAAGAACGAAGAAGGATTGCACATGTTGGAGCAGGCTGTGGCACTCGATCCACGAAATGTTTTCATGCTCGCGCAGATTGTTCTCAGCTACCAGGGCCTGCGACGATACCCGGAAGAATCAGCAGTGCTCGCTCGCATTTTGGAAATAACGCCGGACGATGTCTCGAGTGAATCAACCCGGGTAGGTCTTGCTCTGCTCGGGCAGGCCGATCCGCGACCCGTGAAAAATTTTATCGAGCGCCTGCGCGCGGAGCGGCCCGCCGCGCTGAGCGATGCCGCCACCGAATGGCTAATTGGCGCATTTGCCGAGCGTGACTGGACTGGCGCCGAGCAGGCCGTCGCGGCGATGGGCGATAATCCATTTCTGAACGATTGGTCGGTGAAGTTAAGCCGGCAGTTTGCCGAAGGTCTGCTCGCGCGCGCCATGCATGATGATGCTCGCGCACGCATCGCCTTCACCGCGGCACGCCTCGAGCAGGAGCAAATCGTGACGAAGCAGCGCGACTTCGGGCCGGCCGTTTGCGTTTTGGGATTAATCGATGCCGCGCTTGGAAACAAGGACGCTGCCCTGGCGGAAGGACGGCGCGCCATGGAACTTCTTCCAGTCGAGAAAGACCCGAATGGCGGGCATCGTCTCATGGCTTACTGCGCGGTCATCGCGGCCTGGGTGGGCGAAAAAGATTTGGCCTTGGAGCAGTTGAAGATTGCAGCGCCGACACCGGGCGGCAGCCTGATCGCCAGCTACGGCTTTCTCACCGTGACTCCTTTCTGGGATTCTTTGCGTGGCGATCCGCGCTTCGAGAAAATCGTCGCCGATCTCGCGCCGAAAGAATAGCTCAAGCTGCATGTCGGCCGAACCCGCGCCCGATCTGAAATTCGAGATAGGTCACGTCCTGTTCATCGACATCATTGGTTACTCGAAGCTGCTCATCACTGAGCAGAGCGAGTTGCTGCGAAAGTTAACCGCCGTGGTGCGCGAGACGGAGCAATTCCGCAGCGGTGAAGCCGAAGGCACACTCGTTAGGCTACCAACCGGCGATGGGATGGCGCTGGTCTTTCGCAGTAGTCCGGAAGCGCCGGCCGAGTGCGCATTGGAGTTGAGCAAGCGTTTGAAAACTCATCCCGAACTTCAAGTGCGAATGGGCATTCACAGCGGACCGGTTAATGAAGTGACCGATGTCAATGAGCGCACGAACATCGCTGGCGCGGGCATTAACATGGCGCAACGAGTGATGGATTGTGGCGAAGCCGGACACATTCTCGTCTCCAAACGCGTGGCGGATGATCTCGAACAATATCCGCGATGGCGCGCGCACTTGCATGAGCTGGGCCAGTGCGAAGTGAAACACGATGTGCGCATTTCGGTCGTGAATCTCTTCACGGACGAGCTTGGAAATCCGGCGATTCCACGAAAATTCCGGGAGGCGAAAGGCGACCTTCAGAAGCCGATGCCGGTTTCTTTTCCTGCGCGGAAACAGGCGGGTCTCCCGCTGGCGATGATTGCGGCGGCCCTCCTGGTTCTGGGTGCAGTAGGATTTCTCCTTTTGCGTCATCGAGCGATTCCGAGCGCGGGAAGTAGTTCGCCGTCTCCTGCTCCGGCTGCCGCCGTGGCGCCGGTCGCAGAAAAAAGTATCGCTGTCCTGCCGTTCGAAAATTTAAGCAAGGACGAAGAGAACGCGTTCTTCGCCGATGGGGTGCAGGATCAAATCCTGACCAATCTCGCGAAGTTGGCGGATCTGAAAGTGATCAGCCGGACAAGCGTGATGCAGTATAAAAATACCGCGACGCGCAATCTGCGCGAAATTGCCCAGCAGCTCAGTGTCGCGCATGTCCTCGAAGGCAGCGTGCAGCGCGCGGGCGGCAAGGTGCGCGTCACTGCGCAGTTGATCAATGCGGTCAGCGATACGCACGAGTGGGCGGAGAATTACGACCGTCCCGTGGATGATGTGTTTGCGATTCAAAGTGAGATCGCGAAGAAGATCGCCGATCAGCTCCACGCCACGATTTCTCCGCGCGAGAAAGCGGCCATTGCCGCCGTGCCCACGACCGATCTAAGCGCGAACGCGCTTTATGTGCGGGCTACCGCACTCGAGAAAGAAGGCGCCGATGAGCGAGCGAATTTGCTCGAAGGCGTGCGTTTGCTTGAGCAGGCGGTCGCGCACGATCCGCAGTTTTTGCTCGCCTATTGCGTACAAGCCCGGATGCATCTCATCCTTTTCTGGGGCGGCTACGATCACACGCCCGCGCGCCTTGAGCTGGCTAATGCCGCGATCCAAAATGCGCTGCGGCTCCAGCCCGATGCAGGCGAAGTGCACCTCACGCTGGCTCGTTATGCCTACTACGGCTTTCGCGATTACGACCGCGCACGTGCCGAACTCGATCTCGCGCGCGCAACCCTGCCGAACAACGTCGACGTCTTTTATCTGACGGCACTGGTGGATCGGCGCCAGAGTCGTTGGGCCGAAGCGATCCGGAATTTCGAGCGCGCCACCGCGCTCGATCCGCGCAACGCGAACGTCGTGGCGGAAGCAGGCGTTACTTATCAAATGCTCCGGCGCTATGCCGAAGCCGGTCAGCTATTCCAAAGGATTTTGGCCATCAGCCCGGACGACAATAACGCGCGGATCGTGCTGGGGTTCCTGCCATTCCTGGAGCGGGCCGACGTTGGTCCTGCGCATGCCGCCCTCACTGCGATCATGGCCCAACAACCGGACGCCGCAGAATATTCTGACTCGCTTTTCCGTTGCGCCATCCTGGAGCGCGACGCGGCGGCAGCCAACCGCGCCCTTGCGCTTATGCCCGAGAAGGGAGTGCTCTGGGCCGCGAATGTTATTCACCCGCGCGAATGGTTCGCCGGAATCGCCGCGCGCACTTTTAATAACCCGGCTGCGGCCCGCGTCCACTTCACGGCCGCACGCGAGATCGTGGAAAAGATCGTACGCGATCAACCCGATTACGCAGCAGTCTGGAGCTTGCTCGGACGGATCGATGCCGATCTCGGGCGCAAAGAAGAAGCGCTGCGCGAAGGCCGCCGCGCCTGCGAGCTGCTGCCACCGTCGAAAGATGCGGCCGTCGGGACAACCTTGATCGTGAATCTCGCGGTCATTTATGCGTCGAGCGGTGAGAAAGATCTCGCGACCGAAACTCTGGCCACGGCGGCAAAACTGCCGATTGGTCCGGCTTACGGCGAACTGAAACTTAATCCGCAATGGGACCCGCTGCGCGGCGATCCGCGCTTCGAAAAAATCGTCGCTGCGCTCGCACCGAAGGATGATTCAGCGCAACCACAGTGAATCCGCGCAGCTTCTTCGCCGAGGTGAAGCGGCGCAATGTCTAGAGCGCGCAGCGACAAACGACTTCTCGACAACGGCTGACCGCGAGCCCTAGAATCGGTCAACTCTATGGCTACGAAAAAGAAAACCTCCAAAAAACCCGAAATCGCAATTCGTGATTTGAAAGCAAAGAAAGACGCGAAAGGTGGCGGCGCGCAGCCGCACCTGAACCCGTCGAACAAAATTTCCAGCGACGGCATGGCCAGCATCAAGGCAGGCAGCTTTTCCAGCGAATAGCTGAACCGCACACAGATCGAGACGCTCGCAATGCGGCGCGACGCTAAACCTTAATTCAGGGTGAGCTGTAGAAGATTCGACAGGCAGAAACCAACCACAAAAGAAAGAAGGGCCAAATGGCGACAAAAAAGAAAACCTCCGGCAAACCACAAATCAAGACTCGCGACTTGAAACCGAAAAAAGATGCCAAAGGCGGCTTTACGATGGTCGAGCGCGCCGGCGGTAACCTGCCAGCGGTGCAATTCAAGGCGGACAGCTTCTCCACCTACAAAAAGGCGGAATAACCGCGCAACCCCCTCCGCGACGACTCACGCAAGCCGCTCGCGGCAGACGGGCGAGAGGACGTTAATCAGCGCGAGCTGGTAAAGAAGGTAGAGGGACGAGCAGAGCGAAGCGGAAGAGATCGCGACCGGTATTCGGTTGACGATCTCGGCCAGTGATCGTTTGCCATTACTCTGTCGTACGATTTCTATTTCCCACTCCGGGACGCGCAGCTCGATCAGCGAATTGGTGGACTCGCTTTGAAGCCGAACGGTGCGCAGCGCCTGCCAGTCGCCCCTGCGCGCCGGCCAGGAGTTTCCATAAACCGGGGTGCGGATGACGCGCCAGCGCAATAGTTCCCGGCGATTTTCCCACGGCGGATTTCCGGCCGGTTCGCGCGAAAAGAGAAGCCCATGAAAGGCGGACGGCCGCAGCGTTTCCACTAATTCGCATACTTCGGCGCGCGAACGAGGAAGCAAGTGTCGACACGCTTCATCGTTGATCGCGAAGCGCAGCGTCCGCTCACCCGAGTAGCTGCTCAGAAAAGCCAAACCCGCGGCGCGGCAGAGCTTGATCCACTGCGCCAGCGGCAGATTGCGGATAAGCGGTGCGAAAAGATCACTCGCGAGATAGGCCGCGTCTTTGCGGGCGAGCGGACCACCTGGGCTTTGCGTCACTCTATCGAAAAAAGCGAGGACCTGGCGAAGACGTCGTCCGTCATCGAAGCAAGCGACGTCGAACCCGAATCTGGGAAGCGCGGCCCGCCACTTTACGCTGAAATGGGCGACGCCATTCACTCCAAGGTAGAGCACGCCTCGTGGCGTGAGAGATCGAACGAAGTTTCGCAGGACCCGTTCGACCTGCGGGATGTAGGAGAGCACGCCGTGACAGGAAATGAAATCGAACTCGCCGCGACCGACCTTCGCGAAATGTGTGCTCGCCAAGTCGGCCCTAACAAATCGGATCTGCCGCAATTTCCGATCTCGCTTTTGTAAGTCTCGCGCGACAGCAATTGAGCGTGCGCTGAAATCAACGGCCACAACCTCGGCGGAAGGAAAGTGCCCGCTCACGGCGAAGGCTTCCAGGCCGGTGCCGCAACCGGCGACGAGAATTCGCTCCGGAACAGGATCCGCCGGCTGCCAGATGGCCTCGATCCACTCCCATGGAGGAAGCCGCCATATGGCTGGTTTCGTCCCGCGTTTCGGAACCGCAGGATACGGACGGTCCTCGTAAATTCGGTGGACTCGCGCTGCGACCGCGGCGGAAGTAGACGCTTTAGCCCGGCCTTGCATCGTTCTTTGCTTCTCCTGCTGGTGGTTTGACGTAGATCCCGTACGGAACCCCGAAACTCGGCGGCACGTCGCGAGCACACTCAAAGCCCGTTCGCTGATCAATGGGCAAGCGCACATTCATTACGGGGTTGGTGTGCAGTAATCAAGCCAGCGGCATCTCGTTGCGCGGCCTTACAACAACTACGCTCGGCCGCGCTTCCCGAAAATTCTGGAGTTCCTCGCGCTGCAGGACGCGCCGCCATGAACCCGCGCAACTTCTTCGCCGGGCTGAAGCGGCGCAACGTTTATAAGGTTGCGGCCGTGTATGCTGTCGCCGGCTCGCTGCTGATTCGGTGATCGCCGCCGCGATGTTTGTTTTTCGGTTCGTCGGAATGGATCGCCGCGCCATCCAGGCAACGCCGAGGACAGCCGCACCGCCGCAGAAATCATTGCGGTGCTGTATGTGAACGGCGCGCCACAGCTGTCCGTTACTCGCGCGGCGAATGGTTTGTCTCACATGGTTTGAAACGCTGCGCTACTGGGCTAACGTAAGGCGTCTTCAACCCCCGTTCTTACAAGCTTATGGAAACAACACTCGCTGAACCAAAACGCGCGCAAGCCGACCAGACAGATTTTCTCCCGCTGCAAGG
>JALZAX010000419.1 GCA_030948055.1 Verrucomicrobiota bacterium
TGCTACCGGCCGCGCTGGCGGCGGATGTTTTCGAATATTTCGAGGTGGATGCGCAGCAACAACTTTTGCGCGCCATGGCGCACGAACAGTGCGTCGGGATTCTGAATGAAATGTCGCCGGACGATCGCACGGCGTTGCTCGAAGAAATGCCGAGCGTGGCGGCCCGGCAGATGATTCAACTCCTTACGCCGGAAGAACGCAAAGTCGCGACGCAGTTGCTCGGTTATCCGGAAGGCAGCGTCGGTCGAATCATGACGCCGGACTTCGTGGCGGTGCACGAAGATTGGACCGTGCAGCAAGTGCTTGATTACGTGCGCGAGCGCGGGCGCGACAGTGAGACACTAAACTTCATCTACCTCGTCGATGAGCGAGGGAAATTGATCGACGACTTGCGCATTCGCGAATTTTTGCTGCGACCACTCGAGACGCGCGTCGATCAAATCATGGACCGAAATTACGTCCATCTCACGGTGAACCAAAACCAGGAAGATGCGCTGAACGTGTTCCGCCGATACGATCGCGCGGCGCTGCCAGTAGTGGATTCCAACGGTGTGCTCGTCGGGATTGTGACGCAGGACGACATGCTCGACGTCGCCGAAGAACAGGCGACGGAAGACATCCAAAAACTCGGCGGCTTGGAAGCGCTGGATGAGCCTTATACCACGATCTCGATTCTGCGCATGGTGAAGAAGCGCGCGACGTGGCTGGTCGTCCTTTTTCTCGGCGAAATGCTGACGGCGACGGCGATGCAGGGTTACAACGGCGAGATCGAGAAGGCGGCCATCCTGGCGATGTTCCTGCCACTGATTATTTCCAGCGGCGGCAACTCTGGATCGCAAGCAACGACGCTAGTCATTCGTGCGATGGCGGTCGGTGAACTGAAATTGCGCGATTGGTTTAGTGTCGTTAGGCGCGAATTGCAGTCGGGCATTTTGCTCGGACTGATTCTTGGCGCGATCGGTTTTGTGCGCATCGCGGTCTGGCAGGAGCTGCACATTTTTAACTACGGGCCTTATCACTGGCTCGTCGCCGTTACGGTGGCGATCGCACTGGTCGGTGTGGTCCTGTGGGGATCGCTGGCCGGCGCGATGCTGCCGTTCTTGCTGAAACGCTGCGGACTCGACCCGGCGACCGCGTCTGCGCCGGCGGTTGCGACGCTGGTCGATGTGACCGGGCTGCTGATTTATTTCAACGTCGCGCTCTTCGTTCTGCGAGGAACGATGTTGTAGCTATCGCTTAACCTCGACCCATTCGTTCCGAGCGCGCGAATCGGCCACCGCTTGCACGACGCGCATGTAGCGAACGCCTTCTTCGAAATCAGGACGCGGCCGCAGTTTTCCGCGCGATTTAACAGCGCCGATGAAGTCGTCTTCGACTTGCCAGCCGCCTTCGAGTTCAGACGGGATTTCGACTTCATGCAAATCGCGATCGCCAACTTTTCCGGCGCGAATGGTGTCGCTGCCGAATTCGTAAGTCATCGTTCCAGCGTCGCCGAAAACATCGACGCGATCGCCGGAGGGCAGCGCGTCGATTCCGCTAAATTCGAGGACGCCTTCGGCGCCGTTGGCAAAAGTGCAAAGGATCGTCAACAGATCAGGTACGATCACTTCGTAACCCTGCCTCACCGGATAGATAACTTTGCCGCGCGCAAACACACCCGTGATATCACCGAACCAGCGCTGCAAAACCTCCACGTAGATTCCGAGCGCGAGCACATTAAGCCCGCTGATCTCCACTCGTTGCCGCCAATGCGGCGGCGCATCCGCATTTAAATATGCGCCGGTGAACGCATGCATACGGATGTGATGCGGCCGGCCGATGTAATTTTCCCCGAGCAATTTTTTGACGACGAGATCGCCGCGCAATCCAAACGGCGGCGGACACAACATCGTGACCAATTCCGGAAAACGCTTCGAAGCCGCGAGCATCTCTTCCGCTTCCGCCAGATCCATCGACATGCGCGCCTGACAGAAGACATGTTTGCCGGCTTCGAGCGCAGAAATCGTAACGGCAGAGTGCATGTAAGGCGGTGTGCCGATCCAGACGGTGTCGATTTCCGGCAGCGCGAGGAGATCGGCCCAGTTTTGCATCGGCACGGCCTCAGGCGCGTTTTCTTCGCAAAATTTCTGCGCGCTGTCGTAAGTAGAATTCGAAACCGCCACGATCTCGACATCGGAATGTTTGCGCAATCCGGGCAGATGCCGATCGCGCACGATCGCGCCCGCGCCGATGATTCCGAGACGAATTTTATTGCGACTAGCCATGATAAAAATTGTGATCGGCCTCAGCGAAAGATGCCAGACCAGAAGATTGAATAACCTTTGACCGCGAGTCGCCGCGTGCGTTCAAATCCGAAGGCGTTCGGATTGAAGATTCGCTTGACCCATCGACTCCTCCAAGCAACCTTACGCGCTCCTTTTCCAGGAGAC
>JALZAX010000084.1 GCA_030948055.1 Verrucomicrobiota bacterium
CCGGCGACATCTGCGGAACGGCGATCTTCGGATTGTCGTCGTCCTCCTCATCCTTGGCGGGCGTGGCGCGCACCGCCTTTATTTTCAAACTCGACTTCTTCTTGGTCTGCCCGAACGCCTCCGGGCAATGACCGCAAACGAGCGCGGCCAGAAGCAGCGAAAAAAATAAGCGCGAAAATTTCACCGGCTGATTTTGCGTCACTGAGATATTCAGAGCAAGGGGAGTGCCCTTACGATTTTTTCCCCCGCTGGATCAACTCGATCTCGTAACCTTCCGGCGCATCGATAAAGGCAATCGCGCCACCATCGCTGTTTTTGTGCGGACCGTCCGAGAGCGGGTAACCTTTCGCGGCAGAATGTTTCGCGAACTCCGCGATGTCATCGACTTCAAACGCGAGATGAGTCAGGTCTGGGCCGACCACCACCGGTCCGCTCTCATCGAATTTGCATAGCTCAATTTCCTCATCACTGCCCGGCGCCTTGAAGAAAACTAATTGCGATCCACGACCGGAAGTATGACGCCGCGTTTCCTGCAGGCCGAGCACATCCTTGTAAAACGAGACCGTCTTCTCGAGATCCTGCACGCGATATCGCGTATGCAAAAGTCGTCTGATCATGCGCGTAACCTAACGACACCTCGTGACTTCGCTAGTCTTCCGCAGTCGAATGTGATTCCTTAGCGCCGGATGAAACTCGTCATCGCCGCCACGGGAGCCAGCGGCACGATTTATTTGCAGCGCTTGTTAGACCAAATCGACTGCGCCGCCAACGAAGTTCATCTCGTGATGAGCGGGCACGCCAAACAAGTGGCGGCGCAGGAAACTGACGAACTGAAAATTCCCGACAGCGTCTCGAAGCACCCGGAGAATGACCTCAACGTTCCGTACGCCAGCGGCTCGTCGCGATTTGATGCGATGGTCATTGTGCCTTGCTCAATGTCGACCCTCGGTCGCATCGCGAGCGGCTCGGGTGAAAATGCACTACTGCGCGCGGCCGATGTTTTCTTGAAAGAGCGGCGCAAACTAATCGTCGTCCCGCGCGAGACGCCGTGGAGTTTGGTTCACGCGCGTAACGTCGTCACTTTGCTGGAAGCGGGCGCGATTGTTTTGCCGGCGATTCCGTCGTTTTACAGCCGGCCGCAATCTGTGACCGACGTCGCGGATACGGTCGTTTGGCGCATCCTGGATCAACTTGGTTTACCAAATCCTCGCGCGTTTCGTTGGAAGGAAGAGTGAAGCTCGATAGCTGGCGAGCGCGAATCCTGATCGCCGTCGGTCTCGGAGTCTTTCGGCTCTGGATCAAAACGTTGCGTTTTCGCGTCGAGGATCCGGAAAAAGTTTTGTCGGCCTCGCGCAAGCAACCATTCATTCTCGCCGTCTGGCACAATCGATTGCTGCTCTTGCCGCCAATTTTCAGTTTGTGTTTTCCGCATCGCCACAGCGTCGGACTGGTCAGCGCGAGCCGGGACGGAGATTTCGTTTCCATCCTCGTCGAACGTTTTGGTCACGGCACCGTGCGCGGTTCCACTTCGCGCAAAGGCGTGATCGCGTTGCGTCAGCTGGTCGATGCGCTGAACGAAGGGACAAACGTTTTGATCACTCCCGATGGCCCGCGCGGTCCGCTCTACGAAGTCAATCAGGGCGCAATTTTCCTCGCGCAAAAATCCGGTGCCGCCATCGTGCCGATGCAGGTCGAATACGCGAAGGCGTGGCGGCTAAAAAGCTGGGACGGCTTTTTCATTCCGAAACCTTTCTCGACCGTGCGCGTAATTTTCGGAGGGCCGCTTCACGTTGCCGGTGATTTGGAAACGGAACGAATGCGTGTGCAGCAAGCGATGATGGCCTTGGTCGAACAACCATGAAAGATTCAGTGCGATGGCGAAATTGATCGAAGGCCGAGCGATTGCGGAGAAAATTTACGCACAACTGCGCAACGAAATCGCGGAAATGAAATTGCGCGGCGTCACGCCAGGACTCGCGGTTGTTTTGGTCGGCGACGATCCGGCGTCGCGCGCTTATGTGCGATCGAAAGAAAAGATGTGTCGCGAGCTTGGATTGCATTCCGTGAAACTGGAATTGCCGGCCGAGACTACGCAAAAGGAATTGCTCGCGCGCGTCGATGAATTGAATCGCGATCCAGCGATCCACGGAATCCTGGTGCAATCGCCGCCGCCGAAACAAATTAACGAGGCGGCCATCATTCGCGCGCTCGATCCGGCGAAAGACGTGGACGGATTTCATCCGATGAACGTGGCGAAACTCGCGCTCGGCGATGAGACCGGTTTTGTTCCCTGCACGCCGCTGGGCTGTCAGCGACTTTTGGTTGAAAACGGAATCGAAATCGCCGGTGCGCATGTCGTGGTGTTAGGCCGAAGCATGATTGTCGGAAAACCGCTCGCACTCCTGCTCATGCAGAAAGCGCAGCACGCGAACGCCACCGTGACCGTGGTGCATTCGCGCAGTCGCAATCTCGCCGAGATCACGCGCCGCGCCGACATCGTCATCGCCGCGATCGGCCAGGCGAATTTTGTGAAGGCCGAACATGTGCGTGATGGAGCAGTTGTCATCGATGTCGGAATCAATCGCGTGGAAGATGCGAGTGCGCCGCGCGGTTACCGACTCGTCGGGGATGTCGCGTTCGAAGAGGTCGCCGAGAAAGCGAGCGCCATTACACCCGTGCCCGGTGGTGTGGGTCCAATGACGATCGCGATGTTGATGTCGAATACCGTGAAAGCGTGCCGGCTAAGTTTGTAGCGGCGGTCTATGACCGCCGAATGCGCGGATTGCAGTGAAAGCATTCGGCGGTCATAGACCGCCGCTACAACGGCACAATCTTCGTGGTCAGCACACGCAGCACCCGCGGTCCGATTATGCCACCACGCAGAAGCAACGAAGTAAGGCGCGGCGAGAGAACAGCCGTCCGTGCAATCCGGTTTATCCAAAGCCGGCCGCGATAAAGTTTTTCATGTTCGCTCGCGTAATCATCGCGATTCGCCGTGATCGTTTGCGCGGCAAGTTCACCGGAACGGAGCGCGTAGAAAATTCCTTCGCCGGTGAATGGCTCAACCACCCGCGCAGCATCGCCGATGAAAAATAGATTTTTGTGCGCTGGCGAAATCGCTTCACGGCGAAGCGGCGTGATCGTTCGCCAGTTGTGATTTTGCGGGACGCCGAATTTTGCTTCCGCCCAAGCGCGCAAGGCAGGCATCGATCTCGGTTTTCCGACCAGGCAGAGGTTGAGTTCGTCATTACCGACAGGCGCTTGTCCGGCGTAACCTCGCGGCAGGAATTGCAGGACGACGCGATCGCCGAAATTTTTCGGCAGCGGAAGATGAGTTTGCAATGCGACGCGTTCTTTTGCGATCCGCGGCCGCAATCCGAGCAGCCGCGCGATGGTGGAGTTGCGTCCATCGGCTGCCACAAGCGTGCGTGCGGTTATCGAATCATTAATTCGCCAGCCATTACTTTCGGCGACTGAAGTAACGGTTATACCATCGCAAATTTCCGCTCCGAGTTGTGCAGCGCGCTGCCTCAGCAGGTGATCGAACAAACTTCGCTTCACCGCGATTTCCGCGTCGCGCGGTAACTCGATGCTAACGCTGTGCCCGCCGATCGCGATGAAATCAACGCGATGTAATTTTCCGTGCGGCAAGGCGCGAACGTCTTCGGCGATTCCGAGCCGCTCCAGAACAGGAGTGCAGGCCGGATTCAAACAGTCGCCGCAGACTTTCTCTCGCGGAAATTTTTCGCGTTCGAGCAGGACCGTGCGCAATCCTGCTCCTGCGCAAAAGGCCGCGCACGATGCGCCGGCCGGTCCACTCCCGACAATCGCGACATCGAACATGAGACTATGTAGCCGCTCGCCTGCGGCGAGCGCGAGATGTGTGTGACCGCTGCGGCGAAATTGCGCCGCCCACAGGGCGGCGGCTACAGTGTTGCATGGCCGCGACGGCGAAAGAAAAACCTGACCTGACGAAACGCGTGCACGAAGTGCCGCACAAACCGGGCGTGTACTTGATGCGCGATCGGTTCAATCGCGTCATCTATGTCGGGAAAGCGCGCGATCTGCGCAAGCGCGTTGGTTCGTATTTCACGCCTTCAAAAATGGCAGCGGCTGACTTGAAAACGCAGGCGATGCTCGCGGCGGTCTGGGATTTCGAAACACTTACGGTGCGCAGCGAAGCGGAGTCGCTCCTGCTCGAAGGAAAGCTGATCAAGGAGTACAGGCCGCGTTACAACATTTCTTTCCGCGACGATAAGCGGTTCCTCGTGGTGAAAGTCGATCCGACGGAAGACTGGCCGCGTTTTCGTTTGGCGCGTTTCAAGAAAGATGACAGCGCGCGTTACTTCGGTCCGTATGCGCATGCGGGCGCGTTGCGGCAGACGTTGAATTTCATGCGTAAAAAATTCGGCGTGCTGACTTTTGGTCGTGGGGCACCGACGGAGCGCGAATTGAAATCATCGACCTATCAGGTTCCTGTGCGTCTGAGCGAAGTGAGCGCGGAACAATATCGCGATCGTGTGGCGCAAGCGTGTGATTTTCTGGAAGGCCATTCCTGCGAGATGATCAACACCCTCGAGGAAGAAATGCAAAAGGCGGCGACCAAACTCGATTTCGAAAAGGCGGCCGAGTTGCGCAACATGCTGGAAGATTTGCGCCGCACGACGCGGCCGACGCGACGCTTCACGCGTCACAGTCTGCCGAGCGCGATCGATCCGGTGAGCGATGTGCAGTCGTTAGGCGACGCGCTGCAATTGCCCAAGCTGCCGGTGGTGATGGAATGCTTCGACATCTCCAATATCTCAACGACGCACGTCGTCGCTTCGATGGTCACGTTCCGCAACGGCGTGCCGGACAAAGATAATTATCGGCGCTACCGCATTCGCACGGTTGAGGGGCAGGACGATTTTGCCAGCATGGCAGAAGTCGTTAGGCGCAGATATTCGCGCGTGTTGCTGGAAGCACGCGATGCGAATCCGGAAGCGGCGGAGTTTTCGCAAGAGAATCCAACCGACGCGATGGAACGAGTGGCAAAGTTCGCGCCCGTGCGCCTGCCGGATTTGATCATCGTCGATGGCGGAAAAGGGCAGCTGTCATCGGCCTGTCACGAATTACAACGACTGGGTTTGCATGAGGTGCCGATCATCGGGCTGGCGAAAGAGTATGAGGAAATTTATCGGCCGGGCCGGGCGTTGCCGTTGCAATTGCCGATCGATTCCGGTGCGTTGCGTTTACTCCAACGGATTCGCGATGAGGCGCATCGTTTCGCGAACACCTATCACCAGTTGCTGATGAAGAAGCGAATCGGCGAAAGCATTCTAGACGATTGTCCGGGGGTGAGTCAGAACCGAAAGAATTTGTTGCTGCGCAAGTTCGGCTCGGTAAATCGGCTGCGCAAAGCGAGTGTGGAAGAGATCGCGGCCACAGAAGGAATCGGTCCCAAATTGGCTGAGGACGTTCATCGATTTTTACAAAGGCATTGAATCATCCACAGATTACGCAGATTTACACAGATTTTTCCTGAATGGGTCTTCATCAAATCTGCGTAAATCTGCGTAATCTGTGGACGATTCTTTTCTTCTGCGGGAGTGGGGCATTTATCCTGGCCGAAGACACTCCGGTCCCATCGGCGACGCCGTTCGAGGAAACGATTGTTCCGACTTACGAAACGCAAAAATCGGCGCGCGCTTATGTGCTCGATATTCCGGCGCCGCGCGGACAGATCGTGGATCGAAACGGCATGCCGCTCGCGCAAAATAAATTGAGCTACAACCTCGCGGTCACTTATCCGACCCCGCTGGATTTTTCCGATACGCAGGCGCTCGCTTTCACGAGGGAGAAAATTGCCGCGGCCGAGAAGTTGTTAGGCCGCTCGCTCAAGATCAGCGACGAACTGATCCTGAAGCACTATCACAATCGCGGAATTCTGCCGTTTGAGATCGCGCAGAATTTGAGCGAGGACCAGTACGATCAGCTGCAGAAAAAATTGCCGGCGGGCATGATGCTGCGGCCGATTTACATCCGCGTTTATCCGAATGGCAAAATGGCGGGACACGTCATCGGATTCACCGGCAAGACCGGGCGCAATCCCGACGGCGTAATTGATAACCACGAAGTGCTCTGGCCCGAAACGGAAGGGCGGGAAGGCCTCGAACAGACGTTCAACAGCATGCTGACCGGCCGGCATGGCGAATACAAAATGACCTTCGACAAGGACGGCCGAAAGACGTCGGAGAAAATCGTCACGCCGCCGCAGCCCGGCTACACGGTCGTAACGACGCTCGATGTTCGAATGCAGGAGCTGGCGGAAAAGGCGCTGGAAGCAAAAGCAAAACGCGGCGCGATCGTCATCATCGAGCCGAGCACAGGCGACATCATGGCGATGGCTTCGTGGCCGACGTTTAATCCGAACTCATTCATCCCGAATATTTCATCGGAGAAATTCAAACAATTGCAGGACGATCCGAACATTCCGCTTTTGCCGCGCGCGTTTCGTTCTTCGTATCCGCCGGGATCAACTTTCAAGGTCACAGTCGGCATCGCCGCGCTGGAGAGTGGTGCGGTTGATTCGCGAGACGAATTCGATTGCGCGCCGTCGATCACGGTCGGCAACGTCGTCTTTCACAATTGGAAAAAGAGCGACCGCGGGCCGCTGAACTTTGTTCAGGCACTAACGGAATCCTGCGACACCTGGTTTTATCAGGCGGGAATCAAGACCGGCGCGGAGCCGATCATTGATTGGGCGCAGAAAATGGGCTTCGGCGCCAAGTGCGGAATCCCGTTGCGCGGCGAAGTGGAAGGCCGTGTGCCTAACGACGCCTACATGAAAGCCACGCACGGGCGGAAGTTGCTCAATGGCGACATCGCCAACCTTTCGATCGGGCAAGGCGATTGTGAAGTGACGCCACTGCAAATGGCGCAGGCCATGGCGGTCGTCGCGAACGGCGGCCGGTTGTACCAGACGCGTCTCGTGCAACAGGTGCAGACGCTCGATAACGAAATCGTCAGCGCCTATCAGGTGCGCGAAAAGCGCGCGCTCGATATTTCGCCGAGCACGATGGAACAATTGCACGAAGCGATGGCCGATGTGGTGAGTGCGCCGACGGGAACGGCGCATCAGGCAGGCGTCGATAATGTGCAGGTGGCGGGCAAAACCGGCACGGCGCAATGGGGTCCGAAAAACAAGGAACGCACCGCGGCGTGGTTCGCGGGGTTTGTGCCGGCCACGCAAGCGCAGTTCGCTTTCGCCGCGCTTTACGAAGGTGATGTGGGATCAACCCAACACGGCGGGTCAACCGCCGCGCCGATGATTGGGCAGATTTTCAAACAAGTTTACAAAGGCGCGGAAAGTAGCGGCCGTAAACGCCGCCCGGCGGAACCCGCGCCAACGCCGGAAGAGGACGATGATACGGGAGATTGACCTCGTGTAGCCGCTTCGCTGTGCGAAGCGCGGGAAGGTGTTATCGACGCGCAATGCGCGCCGCCCACAAGGGGGCGGCTACAAGGCGGCCGCGGCCAGCTCCATCGTGCCTTTGAACTTCGGCTCTTCCCGTTCAACGCCGAAATTTTCCGTGTAGAGTTCGGCGATCTGGTCGAGTTCATCACTCGTTAGGCGGGGAGTTTCCGGCGCTTTGGCGAATTCAATTAGCTGAGCTTCTTCGTAGATGTTCGGCAGGGTGGAGGCGACGCGATCATCCGCGAGCAGCCACTGCAAGGCGGCCTGGCCTAACGAGCGCTCGTTGCTTTCGAGGAAACGAAGCCGGTCGATTTTTTTGACGCCGTTCAAGAGCCAACTGCGCGGCCGATGATTTCTGTGGTCGTTCGGCGGGAAGACGGTTTCGGCGGTATATTTGCCTTCGAGCATGCCGGACGAATGCGTCACGCGGACAAGAAACATCGTGTCCTTCTCCGCTTCAGCCGCCGCCGCGTGCATCGCCCGACCCGGATGTTGCTCGAGAATATTATAGATGTGCTGGACACTGGTGACGTCGCGTTCGCGGAGGCAGTTAATGCCTTCGTACATCCAGCCAATCGCCGGACCGAGCGCAATTCCGTAATAGCGGACTTTTCCGCTTTGCTTCAGTTGCTCTAGGGTTTTCCAGAGCGCGTCGTCTTCGATCTGCTCCATGCGAATGTTGTGCAATTGCAAAAGATCGATTCGATCGGTCTTCAATCGTTTTAGCGCCGCGTCCGTGGCGCGCGTGATCGCTTCCGGCGAAAAATCCTGCGGGATTTCGCGTTGTCCGCGCCCGCGACTCTCGCCGTGGGTGACGAAGTCGTAGCCAACTTTTGTCGCGACAACGATTTCATCGCGCTGTTTCGGAAAAGCTTTGGCGATCAGTTCTTCGCTCAATCCATTTCCGTAAGTGTCGGCCGCGTCGAACAACGTCATGCCGAGATCGAAAGCTTTGTGCATGAGCGCGATAGCCTCGCCTTCGGTGAAATTTCCCCACCATCCGGTCGAAACTGTCCAGAGACCGAACCCTACTTCGCTCACTTTCAGGTCGGTGTTTTTGTAAGTGCGGAAACGCATGGCGAAACGTAGTCTCAAACGGTTGGCTGTGTCCGTCAAAGAACGTCTTGTTCAGCGAAAACCGAAGTAGCGCGGCTGCCATTTGCCGCCAAAGTGTTCGAGTGAACAAGCGAGCGGCATTGCTCATTGTCGGCCACGGTTCGACGGTGAATCCAGATTCAAGCGCGCCGACTTGGAAGCACGCCGCGGAGATTAGGCGCCGCGGCCTTTTCGCCGAAACGGCGTGCTGTTTCTGGAAAGAAGAGCCCAGTCTGCGCGACGCGCGTTTCTTTTTTCAGAGAGATGCGATCGAAGAAGTTTTCGTGGTGCCAAATTTTATCAGTGAAGGCTATTTCACGCAGACGGTGATTCCGCGGGAACTGGAACTCGATGGGCGCCTAACGAGTCGTTCGAATGGCCAGGTGTGGAATTATTGCCAGCCGGTGGGAAGTCATCCGATGATGACGGAGTTGCTCGTGCAGCGCGCGCGCGAGATTGCGCCGGAGGCGCGCGAGA
>JALZAX010000420.1 GCA_030948055.1 Verrucomicrobiota bacterium
GCCGCGCGCCTCGGCGAACCAGACCGCGCCATTGTTACTTTAGAGAAAATACTTTCGAGACCGGGCAATGGCGGCCTGGCGACGGGGATGCCACTCACACCTGCTCTCCTCCGACTCGATCCAATGTTCGATCCGCTGCGGAATGATCCACGCTTCCAAAAACTCTGCGACGAAAAAAGCCCGTGAATTCGAAGGGTTTCTGAAGCCCGAACTAGTTCTCCGATTTCAACGCTCGTTGTGCAAGGCGAGTAAGAAATATAGTAACGATGAGAGTAGCTAATAGTCCGAGCGCTAGCGACCAATATTCCAACGGGCTTTTGGCCGAGCGCGCGGAAGCTGCATCGATACCGATCTTTCCGATCGTCCCCAGATACACGTAGAGCAACGTACCGGGTAACATTCCGAAGAAGCTAGCTACGATATAAGGCAATAGTCTTATCGCCGTTAGGCCGTAGAGATAATTGCTGAGGTTAAAAGGAATGAGCGGACTTAGCCGCAGCAATCCAATCATCTTCCAGCCTTGATCACCAATCGCCTGATCGAGCGCGGTGAATTTTTTGTTCCTCGCAAAGCGCTTGGAAACCGCGCTGCGGGCGGCATAGCGCGCGATGAGGAAAGCTAGCGTCGCACCGATAGTAGCTCCGCAGAGGGCTGCGACGGTTCCCCAAAGCAAACCGAAAGCGACGCCGGCACCGACGGTAAGAATCCAGCCGGGCAGGAAGAACACTGTGGCCAGGGCATAGAGGCCGACGTAAAGAATAACTCCCCAAGTCCCGAAGCCTTTGATCCATTGGTTGAAATCATTCAACCAATCTGCCACCGGTAGAAATTTCACCGCGACAATCAACGCCATGACTGCCAGCGCGAGCGCGATCCATTTCCACGGCCATGAGGAGGGCGACTTCATGATCTCGCGCGTCGATAAAGCCAGGCGAATAGTTTCCGCGCAAAGGGAGTGAGTCGCGTTTTGTTATATTGATCGCCGGCCTTGCGCGCGACTTCGGAGAATGTCGGGTAAACGTGAATGGTCGCGGCGATCTTGCCCAGACCGATGCCGTGCTTCATCGCGAGAACGAATTCGTGGATTAATTCGCCTGCGTGTTCGGCGACAATAGTCACGCCGAGAATTTTATCGGTTCCGCGTTGCACTAATACTTTGGCGAACCCGGCCTCTTCGTCTTCAACGACTGCGCGATCAACCTGGGCGAAATCCTGGCGTATCACATTGCAGGCGATACCCTTTTCCTTCGCCTCCGTTTCATTTAATCCGACACGCGCGACTTCCGGATGGACAAAGGTGCACCAAGGCACGACCGAGTAGTCGAGCTTCTGCCTAACGAAACCAAAAGGCATGAGGATATTTCGCACCACGATGCGGGCCTGATAGTCAGCCATGTGGGTGAATTGATACGGACCAACCACATCCCCAACCGCGTAAATGTGCGGTTGGGATGTTTGCAGGTAGGCGTTCGTCTCGACGCCGTGCTCTGAGTAATCCACACCTGCGTTGCGAAGGTTCAGTTGCTCGATATTCGGCGTTCGACCGGCCGCTAATAGTAAGGTCTCCGTGATAATTGCTTCTTGTTTCCCGGTGTGTTTCTCGCGATAGGTCAGGCTAATTCCTCCGCTTTCGCGGATACATGAGATCGGTTCGGCCTGATTAACGGTTCGGATGCCTTCGGCTTCAAATTGCTTCTCGAGCAAGTGCGATATTTCCGGATCCTCCTTCGACAGAAGATGCGACCCGCGATTCAAGAGCGTCACCTTTACTCCCAACCGACTGAAAGCCTGGCTTAATTCGCAGCCGATCGGTCCGCCACCGATCACCAGCATGCTTTCGGGAGCGGCATTCAGCTCATCGAAAATGTTTTCGTTCGTGAAGAAGGGAACGCGCTCGAGTCCGTCGATCGCGGGCAAGGTCGCGCGAGTGCCGGTGGCGATGACGAAATTCTTCGCGCGCAGTTTGGTTTCGCCGACTATCAACTCGTTAGGCGAAAGGAAGCTCGCTTCCCCGCGAAAGACGTCGACTCCCAATGACTCGAAACGTTCCTGCGAGTCGTTAGGCGCAATTCTTGCGCGACGCGCGCGCATGCGTTCGAAGATGCGGTCGAGGGTGAATTGCGGCGATTGCTTCTCCAGTCCCCAATTTTCCGCGTGCGCGATATCGTAGGCGAGCCGCGCTGAGGAGATGAGCGCTTTACTTGGGACACAGCCGAAGTTAAGGCAATCGCCGCCCATTTTGTTGCGCTCGATCAGAGCGACGCGCCCCCCGAGTCCAGCCGTGCCGGCGGCGGTCACGAGACCTGCGGTGCCGGCGCCGATGACGACAACGTTGTAGCGCGTCATTTCGAATCGGTAGGCAGTCCGCGCAGCAGGTAACGTATCGTTAGGCCAAAGTCGCA
>JALZAX010000421.1 GCA_030948055.1 Verrucomicrobiota bacterium
GCGGCGGCCTGTTCGTCTTCGATGAAGTCGAAAATGCGCACGATATTCGGATGCGTGAGCAAAAGGCTCTTGCGCGTCTCGCGTTTCAAATCCTCCTGTGCGGAGGGATCGAAGCAGACCGATTCGGGCACCAGCTTTAAGGCGACGAGCTGTTCCAGCCGATCGTCGCGCGCCAGCCAAACGATGCCCATCCCGCCGCGGCCGAGAACTTTTTGCAGGGTAAAGCGATTGAAAAGCTTCGTCCCGCCGACCACGCCACGCATCGTCTGCCCGAGATCGGCATCTTCTTCTTCGCGGACAGGTTCGGCAGACATTATCCTTCGAAAAGCACGGGGCATGCCTTCTTCCGCTCGTGGCATGCATTCGGCTTTATTCGTTAGGCAATGACGAATGCGGATCGAACCGCGTGGCTCGAGGTAAACGATCGGCAGTTCCCGCTCGTTGGGCGCACATTCTCGCTCGGTCGCGCGAAGGACAACAACGTCGTTCTGACATCGGCGAAAGTTTCGCGCCGTCACGCGCTCGTACACGCGCAGGGCGACGCGGAGTTTTCACTAGTCGATCTTGGCAGCAGCAACGGCACGCATCTCAACGGACGCCGTGTGGTGCAGCCAATCACTTTGCAACCCGGCGATGTTATTCAGATTGGCGAGCAAAGTTTGGTTTTTCGTTATGAACTGGATGGCGCAACGGACGAAAATACCTACGCGACGGAGCCGCAGTTGACCGTGCGCGACGTGCGCGAGCTGACCTGCTGGTTTCTGCTTATCGACATGGAAAATTTTGTCAGCCTTTCCGCGAGCATGGCCGCGGATGAGTTGGGACGAACCGTCGGTTCGTGGATCGCGGAATGTCAGCGTGCCATAGAAAAACACGGCGGCACCGTGAACAAATTTCTAGGCGACGGATTGCTCGCACATTGGAACGCGCGTTCCACCGAACCCGCTAATGTTGGTCTCGCGCTGGACGCTTTTCGTTCCATGCAAATGCGCGCTCAGCCCGCTTTCCGCATGGCGCTTCATTTCGGAAAGGCCGTCTTCGGTGCGGCCCATGCGGCCGGCGAAACAACGACGCTCGGACAAGATCTGAATTTTCTCTTTCGCATGGAACGCGTTGCTGCCACCAACCGTTTTCCGTGCGTGATCAGTCAAGCGGCCCGCGCCCAACTGTCCCCGACTTTCGATTGCGAACCACTCGGCGCATTTCCGTTGAAGGGATTCGAAGGCGAACACGATTTTTTCGGCTACGCCTCCGATTTCACCAGTTAGGTCAGCTTGCAGCTGACGGCATTCGCATTAAAGCTGAGCGTTTTCCCGCTTCGCTTGTCCAACTCTGCTCGCCGTATGATTGCTCGTTTCTTTTTTCTATTCCTTCTTCTCCTTTCAATTAATGCCAATGCCCAGTGGAAGGGCGAAGGCGTCAAGGCTCCCGATGGTTTCTCTTTCGTAAGAACGGTCGGCCCGATTTCGGAGTACCGCTTGGAGAGCAACGGCCTGCAGGTCTTGCTCCTGCCGGAACATTCGAGTCCGACCTTAACTTTCATGGTGACTTATCGCGTCGGCTCGCGCAACGAAGTCACCGGGACGACGGGCGCGACGCATCTGCTCGAGCATCTCATGTTCAAAGGCTCGCCGAAGTTCAACGACGCGAATCACACGAGCGTGAAGCAACTCCTCGAGCGCGTCGGTGGAATCTATAACGCGTCGACCTCGCTCGATCGCACCAATTACTACGCCAACATCGCGAGCGAAAATCTTGAGAATTACATGGCAATCGAAGCGGACCGGATGCGCAACCTTTGGTTACGCGAATCCGACCGCAAACCGGAAATGACCGTGGTGCGCAATGAATTTGAGATCGGCGAAAATGATCCGAACCAGGCGCTGGAGAAGGAGCTCTACGCCGCGGCTTATCAGGCGCATCCCTATCATCATTCGACCATCGGCTGGCGCAGCGACATCGAGAAAGTGCCGATCGAAAAACTCAAGGAATTTTACGACACCTTTTATTGGCCGGACAACGCGACCGCTTCTGTCATCGGCGATTTCGATCCGGCGGCGGCGCTCGCTTTGGTGAAAAAATATTACGGCGCGTTTCCGAAATCGCCGAAACCGATTCCGGTGGTTTACACCGAGGAACCTGATCAAACCGGACCGCGCCGCGTGACGGTGCAACGCGCCGGTGAACTCGGTGTGGTCGCGGTCGGTTACAAGGGACCCGCTGGCACTGCGCCCGATCAGGCAGCCATCGCCATTCTCGACAACATCCTTACCGCGGGAAAAAACAGCCGCTTTTATCGCGCGCTGACGGATAAGAACCTAACGACTAGTGTGCGCATGGATAGTGGCTTCTTCCACGATCCATCGCTCGACATTATCTACGCCAGTCTCGCAC
>JALZAX010000006.1 GCA_030948055.1 Verrucomicrobiota bacterium
AGCTTGATGCCCCAGGCCAAACCGCAACCGGGAAGTAATTGCGAACCCGTCGGCGTCGGCACACTCCAGATTCCTTTTGAGGCGTAGCTGTAATGCGACGGCATCTGGCGTCCGTGACTTTGCCCATCGCGCTTCGCGAAATAATCGATCGCTAACTCGCGCGACGCCACGCCGCGACCGAGCACGAGAGCGCGATCGCGATAATATCCCGCGATGTAATCGCCATCGCGCAGCTGCATCCCCAAGGCAGCGAGCGCTTCGTGCCCCATCCCGGAAACGTGAAAATGCCCTTTGCCCTGGCGATTTAGATTCTGCTCGCGCAAATCGCCATGCCGGCTTTCCAGCAGGATGGTGAGGAGACGCAATTTATCTTCTTTGCTCAGAACGGGCATACGGTGAAATCTGTCGGATGTTCGGCGATTCTCAACGCGGCGGCGTGACTTCTCAAGGCCTGTCGCATCAGCCCGGTGTGATCGCGCGCTTCCGCGATTTTCTTCCGGTAACGAAGACGACGCCCGTGGTCTCGTTAGGCGAGGGGAATACGCCGTTGATCCCGTGTCCGAAACTTGCGGCGAAAATCGGACGGGGTTGCGAGGTTTTCGTGAAGTATGAAGGCCTCAATCCCACCTGCTCGTTTAAGGATCGCGGCATGACCGTCGCCGTTTCGAAAGCGATAGAGCAGGGGACGAAGGCCGTGATCTGCGCCTCCACCGGTAACACATCAGCGTCCGCAGCGGCCTACGCCGCGCGTGCGGGAATTCGTTGCGCTGTGATTTTGCCTGCGGGAAAAATAGCCAGGGGAAAAATGGTCCAGGCTTACGCCTACGGTGCGCAGGTTGTGGCGATCGAAGGAAATTTTGACGACGCATTGCGCATCGTCCGCTCGTTAGGCGAGCGATCGGATTTTGCGATCGTGAATTCCATCAATCCCGATCGCATTGCGGGACAAAAAACGGCGGCCTTCGAAATCGTCGAAGATCTGGGCGACGCGCCGGACGTTCACATTCTTCCAGTGGGCAACGCCGGAAACATCACGGCCTACTGGGCGGGCTATCGCGAATTTCGCGAGGCCGGAAAATCAAAGACGCTGCCGGCAATGGTTGGATTTCAGGCGGCCGGATCAGCGCCGATCTTTCACCGGCGCGTGGTCGAGCAGCCCGAAACAATCGCCTCGGCCATTCGCATTGGAAATCCCGCCAGTTGGAAATCGGCGAATGCGGCTATCGAAGAATCCCGCGGCGCCATCGATATCGTTACTGATGACGAAATTCTTGAAGCGCAGGGCTGGCTCGCGAGCAACGAAGGAATTTTCGTCGAGCCTGCGAGCGCCGCGTCTATCGCCGGACTCCTCAAATCGTGCGATCAATCGCGCAATCCCAACTACTCGTTAGGCGAAATCGGGGAGGGGAGTCGCATCGTTTGCACGGTCACCGGTCATGGCTTGAAGGATCCGGACGCCGTCCGCTTCACAACTGACGAAGCAGTTGCGCCTAACGAATCAGACGTTCTGCGCGCGATCGGATTTTGATGTGGTGTTGACACTGCCACGCAATCGACGAAAAACGCTGCCGACTTTCGTGCGATCATTCCATTCAACTAAACGCCGCGCATGCCGTTGATCGTCCAGAAATACGGCGGCACCTCCGTCGGTTCGCCGGAGCGGATCAAGAAAGTCGCGGAGCGTTTGCTTGAAACGCAGCGCGAAGGTCGTCGCGTCGTGGCCGTGATTTCTGCGATGGCGGGTGTGACCGATAACTTGATCAAACTCGCGAACGCCGTTTCATCGCGACCGGACGAACGCGAGATGGATTCGCTCCTCGCGACCGGCGAACAATCGTCCATCGCGCTCGTCGCCATGGCCGTGAACGCGCTCGGTGGTCGCGCAATTTCTTTGACCGGCGCGCAGGCCGGCATCCTGACCGATCGTATTCACACGAAGGCGAAGATTGCCAACATCAGTCCGAAACAAATTCACGAGCTGCTCTCCGATGATTACATCGTCGTCGTCGCCGGTTTTCAGGGACAAACGCCAGAAGGCGAAACGACGACGCTCGGTCGTGGCGGTTCCGATCTGACCGCGATCGCACTGGCCGGTGCACTCGGAGCCGACTCCTGCCAGATTTACACCGATGTCGATGGCGTTTATTCCTGCGATCCCCGCGTCGTGGGCGAGGCCATGAAGATGGAAGAGATCGCCTATGACGAATTGCTCGAGCTGGCCGGCTCGGGCGCGAAAGTCATGCAATCGCGCGCGGTCGAGTTCGCGAAAAAATTCGGCGTCGAATTCGAGGTACGGTCGAGCTTCAACCGCAATCCCGGCACGGTCGCGAAGGAAGAAACACGCAGTATGGAAGACGTCGTCATCCGCGGCATCAGCATCGAGCGCAAACAGGCGAAAGTGACGCTCGACGACGTGCCCGACAAACCGGGCGTCGCCAGCCGCATCTTCAGCGCCATCTCAGGGGCGAATATTCTGGTGGACGTAATCGTGCAAAGTGTTTCCGATCAGAACACAACGGATATTTCTTTCACCATTCACGTAGATGATCTGGCGCGAACGGAAGAGCTACTCAAACCCGTGGTGGAAGAAGTTGGCGCCAAGCGTCTCATTTCGCACGGCGGCGTGGCGAAGCTGAGCGTGGTCGGGATTGGTATGCGCTCGCATTCCGGCGTCGCCTCGCGGCTTTTCGATTGTCTTGGTCAGGGTAACATCAATATCGAGCTGATCTCGACTTCCGAGATTAAGATCACGGTCGTGATCGCGGAGAAAGACGCCGAGCGAGCAGCGCAACTAACGCACAAAGCGTTTGGCTTGGCGACCTACTAGTATTGTAGTGCTTCAAAGCGCCGATGTGCATTACCTAACGAGTGGTTAACGCGAATATACCTGTCGTTTTTCAATGGCCAGCCGCTACGCGTTGGTATGTGGGTTTCGCGCTCGATCCGCTCCAGACCCTCGCTCGGAGCTACGCCACGCACGGGCCTTTTCTTAAGCTTCCTTATCCGCGCGTTCTTACTAAGGGCACTCCCCGGGCGTTTGTCGTTGCCATAGGTCCTGAATTTAATCGCGAAGTCCTAGGCAATCCAACAACGTGGCGACCGGTCAACGTCGGGCCGCCCGGTCCGAAAAATTCTGCTGTCCGGCGCCTGGCTCGAGGCATCCTTGGAATGACCGGCCGTCAACACGAGCACTACCGACGGCTGCTGGTTCCGCCAATCCAACGCGGCGCCAAGGCTCCCGATATGGTTAACCTGGCGGAAGAGCAGGTTGATTCCTGGCCGATGGACCGGCCGATCGATCTTGTGGCGCACGCGAAGAAGCTTGTGCGCACCTTCGCGATTGGGTTGTTGTTTGGCGACGATCGTTCCCACGGTTATCCGATCGCGGACATGATCAACCAGGGAACGAATTGCAATTTCTCATGGAAGATATTCGCCTGCCCGGTGAACATCCCCGGGACGCCTTACCATCAGATGATGCGCGACGCCGAGGATGTCGAAAGTCGCATCATCGAATGGGCTAACTGCAAGCGCGGCGAAATGGACCCCCGCGATCTGCTATCCATTGTAGTTAACAGCCCCGATGAGAATGGCTGCCCAGCTAGTAACGAGAACATTGTAAGTCATACTCCCACGTTGTTTGGCGCGGCCTTTGAAACATGCCAGAACGCATTGATCTGGACCCTGATATTACTCGACCAACATCCGCAGATCGCGCGTGAGCTATACGAGGAACTGCAAGGGTCGGGCGCCGGAGGTTTGCCGTCACACCAACTGCTCATGCAATTGCCTTTGCTAGCTGCCATCGTTAAAGAGAGCATGCGAATCCTCCCGCCTGTGCCCCAGCAATTCCGCGTCGCACAGGAAGACACAAGCCTCCAAGGTTATCCGCTCGCAAGGCGCACAAAAGTGCTGCTCAGTTCATTCCTTACTAATAGAGAACCCGACCTTTACCCCGAGCCAGATCGCTTTAGGCCCGAGCGGTGGGCGACGATCGATCCTTCGCCTTATGAATACTCTGTCTTCAGCGGCGGCCCGCGCGGGTGTCCCGGTTATGCCTTCGCCTTAGCTATTCTGAAGGTCGCGATCGCTACTATTGTGACGCGATATCGCATCGCTTTGCAACCGCACACGCGAGTCGATTACAAGGTTGGGGTTGCGCTTACTCAGCGACAGGCCATTCCTGTCATACTCCATCGCCAGAACGGCGCGTTTGAAGCCTCCTCCATTCGCGGTAAAATTCGGGATCTTGTTCGATTCCCAAACTAAGCAAAGCCGCAATCTCGTCTCAGCCACGGGAGTACCTAACGAGTTGCACTTCGCTTAACCGAGTTAGGACGGACGCCCACCTCTTTAGGCAGTCAGTAACCTGACCGTCCCGCGCTCGCTGTCCGGCAGCTTGGCATCTCCGAAAAAAAGCCGGCCCGCGCGCGAAGCGCTGACCGGCTAGTGATTCGCCTTAACTAAGTTCTACTGCTTGTCGTAAACGGCCGTCGTCGTCGCCTGCTTACCGTCCTTGTCGGTATCGGTTTCCGTCACGGTGCGGGTCTTGCCGTCGGCCGCGATGACCACTTTGCCATCACCAATCTTCTTACCGTCCTTCGTCACCGTATAGGTTAGCGTTTTCGCATCCACCTTCGTGTAGGCACGCGAGCTATGCATGTCGCTGCCTTTGGCGGCGTAATCCTTGCCGTCGAATTTGCCTGTCCAGACGTGATGCGCCGCTTTGCCGTTGTCTGTGCCATCCACAGTGATCGTCACGTCGTCACCGCTTTGCGCGTAAACAACCGTGCTGTTCTTCGGCATGCCGGCCCCGATCTTCGACTTCGCCTCGTCGAGCTTCCACGTTCCCATGAAGGGATCGTCACCGGCCAAACCAAGGCTGGCCGTGGTCGCTGAGAGGAGAAGTGCGAGTAGAGTAGTTTTTGTCTTCATGGCGCATTCAAGTTGTCGCCTAACGAGTCCGTCAACAACTTAAAGCGCGTAACTTCGCCTATTTCGATAGGCGACAGAATCGGCGGCCGGTCTACCAACCCGCGGACCTGGCCACCATAACTAAGCCCTGAGGAGTAGGGGGCAATCGGCTAAGGAGGAAAAACGGCCATCAATGCGTGCTTATCCGCACCACACTGCCGGCTCCCGCAGCGACGTGAGCTGTGCCACTACTGACAAAAACAGAACCATCGTCACCCACCGCTACGCCGCCTGCCAGCGACAGCGCGCCATTAGTTAGAAACGTATGCGTAGTCGGATTGCGAAATGGAATCTTTACGACATCGCCGTGCGGGTCGCCAAAGACCGCGTCGAAATCGTGCGCTGGATTGGTGAAGAGCTGCGAAGCATAGAAGTTACCATCCCGGCCGAAGGCACATCCATCGATCGGGAATAAGCCCGAAGCCCATACCGTCATCGGCGTATTCCATGGTTGGGCCAGGTTAGCTTTCCTCGGCTCTACCCGATACACTTTGGCGGACGGCCCAATCAGGACGCTGTCTACTAACGCGAGTGTTCCCACATACAAGGCACCATCCGGGCCTTCGCAGGCGCAGGTTGGCACGGCATCACTTATAACGTTGTTAGGAAAGAACGCCAGGATGTGGATCGATCCGTCGAGTAACACTTCATCGAGCGTGTTCGCTCCCGCATCGATCACGTAGAGATGACCACGCGAGAACAGAACGCTGTAAGGGTTTGCATCCGGAAACTGATCCGGCACCAGATCTTTGTGCGCATTAGTCCAATCAAAATCGAACTTTCCCACATTAACTAACTGTTGCACATGACTGCGGCTATCCACCAAGAGCAAGCTGCCAAAAAATGACTGCATAGCTTCTTGCGGCGCGGGACCTGTGATGGCCAGGATCTCGAAAAATGGGCCGCCACCGAATACGACAAGATCTTCCAGGCCGAGAAACTCACCGTCAGCGCCGAAGGTAGGCAGGCCGCTCGTTACCGTGCGTACACGGGGGTGGCGACCGCTCGGATCAGAGATCTGGATGATGCCCCCGCCCGCACCATCATCGCCGGCTTCCGCCACAAACAATGATCCATCCCAACCAAAGCTTAGTCCACGTGGACTATGCAAGCCGCCGACTACCTGGGTAATAGTCGGCTTACGACCAT
This sequence comes from Verrucomicrobiota bacterium, assembly GCA_030948055.1. Taxonomy (GTDB): domain Bacteria; phylum Verrucomicrobiota; class Verrucomicrobiia; order Chthoniobacterales; family UBA10450; genus JACCTI01. Next base: position 6,124 of record JALZAX010000006.1, read on the forward strand.
TCGTTGTAGTAACCGACGATTGGCCGCGTAACGGCAAAGTCATCCCGACACTAAGAACCGCTACGATAAGGAGTGATGTGGGTAGGGGGATTTTCATAGATGATTTTCGGCGAATAGCTTTGTTGTTCTTGCCGTCATCCTGGGCGCAGGCTCGCCTCGCGTGCTGTTACGCGCGACAAGCTCGACCAGACTGGCCGGCTGTCTTCGACCTGATGTTGGCGAATTCACCTCCGCTCCGTCAAGACCAATCTTCCACCGCTGCAGCGCCCGGCACGGGCGGCGTGTTCTTGGAACGTTCCATCGTCTTTGGCCTTGCCATCTCGTGGGACATGGTCGCGCGTTGTCCCTAGCAACCTGGGTCCACGGCCCCAGCTACATAGCCTAACGAGTAGATCGGACCACCGATGTCCGACCCCGTGTGTTCTGCTCATGGAATATGAGCGAACCCACTATCTTTCTGATTCAACCATACCGCCGCGGCTGGCAGTGTTACGAAGCGGCCGGCGTTCAACCTTATTGGCACGGCGACAAGGCGAAGGAGCATGCCATCAGTTATGCGAAGGACTGTCGCATCGCCAACGTCACGACGCCGTAACGGATGCGCAGCAACGGCCGGGCTTTCAAATTCGCATCCTGAATGCCGCCGGAGAAATCGAAGAGTCGATCGCTTTCGATGAGCGAGCTAATCGGATGCGCGTCTAACGAGCTTGCGTCGAACACTCGTTAGGTAGGAGTTAGTTAGATGATCGCGCTTGGTTGTTAGCCATACCTTAATCTATTCGCGCCGTAATCGGACGATTCTGCGGAATGCAAGTGCGAGAACGCCAATGACTCCTAAAAACACAGTAGAGGGCTCAGGGACGACTGTGCCAGTATATCGGAACTCGCCGCCAAACGCTCCATCCGAAATGCCAGTATAGCTTTGGCTACTTAACATGGTTTGCGTCGCACCGAAGCTGCCCGACGCGGAACGCGTATATTGCTCCAGCGTCAGCGTCCCGCCGGATATGAGGTTACTGAGCCAGAGCGTGCCGTCAGCGGGATCCAGAGCCAGGGCGCCGCTGAAGCCGTGCCCGATGTTAAAGGATGAAAGCAGCGTGCCAGTGAGCGAATAGTCCGAGATCAACGTGCCGATGGTGCCGTCGAATCCCGCGATCCAGAGCGAATTATTGCTCGCATCGTAGGTGATTCCCAAACGGGCTCCCGAGGCATTGCCGAGCGTGAAAAGCGATACGGGATTGGTCCAGTCGAGATTAAGCTGGTATGCAGTCCCGCTGCTGACGCTCCAAGCGTAGTTAAAACTGCCGTTTGTCGTGCCGTCATCGACTTCTTGACTGCCGAGCGCAGCCGGAAACGCATACGTGCTTCCTGTCGGAACCCCGGCCAGCGTGTATTCGGCCCCCACATAACTGTTCCCGTTTCCAAACCCGAGGGTGCGCACCGTGCTATTGACGGCAATCGGCGACTGGCCTTGAGCAGTAGGCGACTGCGGGACGTTGAAGAGGGCACTGGTACCTTGAATTCCGATCACGCGGGCAGACGTGGTTGTCGGGTCCACCGTTAGAAAAAGCTCGCTGGTCGGTCCGGCGGCCTGGCTCTTGCCGGTGACTAGGACCGCCGCGGCAGCCACGAGAATGGCAAGTCGTTTCATAGAAGTCTTTCTGTTTACTGGGGGTTTACTTTGCAGCCGCTGCCTTGGAAGGCTCGAGCGCATCCGGGCCGAGGATGAGCTTCGGCTTTTGCTTCGGCAAGCACATTCGCGCGTTACTCCATCAGACAGCAGATGTCCTAGCCGGCATGTTTAGCTCATCCAAAAACAATGAGCGAACCTACTATCTTCTTAGTGAGACCATACCGCGGCGGCTGGCAGTGTTTCCCACGCCCGCAACGTCTTCGCGTAGCGATGCGGGCAGGGAAGCGCCCGGTGTTCAACCTCATCGTGGCAACAACGCGATACCTAACGAATGCTTGCAGTCCACAGATTGCACAGATGCTCACAGATTGTTCATGAAGCCGAGTCCGGAATCTGCGTTAATCTGGGTAATCTGTGGATGATTCAACCGCCACCGCGAGATTCGCATACTGAATGCGGCCGGAGAAATCGAAGAGTCGATCGCTTTTGATAAGCGAGTTAATCGGATGCGGGTCTACCGAGTGTCTCATTGTAGCCGCCTCGCTGTGTCGAGCCGTTAATGCCAGTCCGGCTCGGATCCACTGCGACGGCAGCGCCGTGGCTACAACGGATATAGCGCGCCGATTTCACTTCACATAATGCACGCGAATCTTGCGCGCATCGGCCGGGCTGAAGACGTCATAGCTCATCAGTTTGATCTTCGGATAATGCGCGTCGCCCCAGTAGGTGAGAATCCGGTCCGGATACTTCTTGTCCATCGCCAGTCCGCCGGGTTCACCATTGCCTTCGGATAAAGCGCCTGCAGCCTGATAATGGACATACCATTCGTTCTCACTCACAGGAACAAACCTCCCCGGCTTGACCGTGTAGTTACGAATAATCGGCATCCCACGTCCTAATGAACCGCCAAAGCTTACCGGCGCCGTCAGAATGAGCTCCTTCACTTCGCGGCCATTGATGCGCGGCGGCGCTTTCAATAGCGTGCGCGGTTCTTCGGCATTAACCGGGGTCGTGAACGCGAGAAGCATGATTAGGAATAGGGATGGGAGTTTTGGTGAATTCATCAAATAAACATTCAATTGAGATTCATCTTCGAAATCAACTTCGTTAACGTACCTGCCAAGGAATGCGAAGGACCGCACCACTCGGGAATTTCCTCACGCAACGGCCGCAAAGGACGCCAAGGATTTATTTAGTCAACCGTTGCGACCTTCGCGATCTTTGCGTGAGATGTTTGCCGTTCAACCTTATACTAGTCTCAGTCCTATACTACTCGTCCCGCGAGCGTTCTTGTTCGACATGCTCTTCGATTACGCGAGTAAGTTCGTCACGTGTCCATTTGATCTCTTCTCTGCGGTTGATAGTTACTTTCTCGACGGGCTTCTTGCCTTCGCCGAATTTCGTCCACAAGAAAGTCGCGATGGTTGCGAGGTTGGCAACGGCACCGATTGCTATGGTAATATCGACCCAAGGCACATTGTTCAAGAATACGCCCCTGTACTGTCGAACAGGGGGAACGGTAATCGTGACTCCATTCGGAATGTCTTCTCGAAATTCCTCCAATAGCATCTTAGGCGACCAGGGTGTTCTGATTACTATCTCCATAATCCGCAGTATGCGCCGCCCGATTTTCTCGACGCAAGGAAACCTTTCGAGCTAAACAGGACCATGGAAGTTGTCATTCTCGGTGGTAGTTTCTTTGGCGTGCTGTGGCTTGTTTTCCTACTTTCGGCATCGCGTTTCATGGGGAAGCAGCGAGAAGCAAATCGCCAGATCGTAGCGCGATTGGAAGGGATCGAACGCCAGATCACACAAACGAATCAGCATCTTGAATCCGCGAACAAGATGCACGGCGATCTAAACCGCGCGGCGCAGTGGCTAATTAACCGCGAAAGCGAACACTAGTAGCGGGGATCCGTAACAGGTCAGCGCTAACTATCGACACAAATCGTTAATAGCTAGTGCTGGCCCCGGGAGTGACCCCGCCGCGGAAAGACCACACATTTTTTGTCTCCGCTTTTTTTCTATTCCGTTGATACTCTCTCAGCAGCAAGTCGAAGCACGCCATGCTTGAGAATTGGAATTTTCGTGACGAAGTCGCAAACTCGACGTTTCAGCAAATTAACCGACAGAAGTCCGCTCGGAACTTGGAAGTCCTCCAATTCGATCCATCAGAACCTAGGGCGGTATTCTTCGATCCGCGGCGCAACAATCGCCACACGGCGACGCTCAGACAGTGTGATTGCAAGGATTTTAGTCGAGCCGGAACCGCGGCGCGAAAAGCTTTAAAGCCTTGCATGCACATCTATCGGCTAGCAATGGAACTGGACTTGATCGAGCCCAAGTACCTAGATCACCGTGCCCGATATGCTCTTGCAGCCGAGCTGGCACGGGCCGAAACGGAAAGGCTTCAGGTCTTGGCGCGTGACTCTACGCAATGGGGAGGTTGGGCTCGATCAATTCATGACGCCGGGACGCAACGCAACCGTCAGTATCGCGCTTATTCACTAATCGAGGACGAACCGGCTATTACTCCGGAGTTCAACTCCGCGGCGACGATTCACGGCTATTTTGTTTCGCTGGACGACTGCGATTGTATGGATTTCATCGACCGCCATTTGCCATGTAAACACATCTATGTGGTAGCATTACTTTCTAAGCTCGCGATTCCTCTTTCCGAGCCAGAATTTAGAACCGCCAAGGAAAAGGGCTTAGAAATCATTTCCGAGTTCCGACAAGATCCCCAATGAACACAGTGCCAGATTTTGCTATGTGCGTGCCTGACTGCTTTAAGGATTCGGTTAAGCATTACAGCTTTGGTGCCGGTGACACTCTTTACGACGTTGTCGAAGCATACGGGGTTTGGAGTGAAGCGTTGCGGCAGGTAGCGTTCTGCCTTCAAGTGAAAAGCGCGACGCCAGGCCGAGGAGGTAAGATCACTTTCTCCATATTCACTCCCAACAAGACTCGAACCGCACTCATGGAAGTATCAACGGTTGAATCGACGCAAGAACGATTTGTGCATTTGCTCCGAACTGGCGACCTCAATGATTTTTTGTCTTCCGCCGGAGCACGAAAAAGCCTGCAGTGATGAGCTGGCCAGAGATTCTTTCAATTCTTCAAGGAGAACTGTCGCATTTAACTGACCGTCCGGAGCGTCTAAAATCGCTGAGAGATTGGAAACAGTACGAGTCTCGCGAGGCCGCGATTGACGCGTTGAAGTTTGATGAATCAACGCATCAGCAAATTGTGATGAGAGCCTGCGTGCAATTCGCAGAAACAAGGATATGGCCGCAACTAACCCAAGAGCAGCTATTCTGGATTTACGCCAGATTGCATGTGGCCCGCGTTCTCGTTCGATTCTTCTTAAAGAGTAAACGGAGCAGAGGATGGGTCATTCCTGACTCCGACGTAGACGTACCAGTTCGGAGCATCTTGGAAGAGCTCTTGGTAATGTATTGGAGCCATCAGGGACGAGTCGCGTTTCTAGGCTCCATTGTTTTTGACCCAATGGGGCCTTTCGATCCATTAGCCGACATTCCAGAACCGGGAATCTGAAAGGGGATCAGCCTGTGATTCTAGCCGGCTCGCGCGCTCTTGCCATCAGACACGTCGCGCTCGGACGCTTGAATAATAGCTCGAACTCCGGCGTCAACTCCAGTTCGTCTTCGATAAGATCGTCAAGCCATTCACGAATCTGACGAAGCTCAGCCTGCGAAGCTTGCGCAACTCGGCTTCCATCTGTTCGACGTTGCTCATCAGAAGCATGATGCAATCGGTGAGATATAACTGCAAGGATGGGCTGCGGGTGAGACACTCGCCTCTACATGCATTTTATATGACATATATTGTCTGATGTTGATGGAGGAAGGGTTTCCGAGCGTTGGAGGCCCTACCTCCCTAAACCGTTCGCCGCCAACGACGAGCGCTAAAGGCGCGAGCGTAAACGTTCTCAGTCGACGACCATCAATGAACGACTTGCGCTCGATTGACTCACGTAATGCAATCCCCATAGATCGCGGCATCTACATTCCCGCCGCTTACAACACAACAAACTGGTTTTCCTTTGAACTCATTAGGCATCGTAAGGATCGCTCCTACGGCAAGAGCCCCGGTCGGTTCGACCTTCAGGTTAGCTAACGAATAAAGTAAACGTAGTCCTTCTCGAATCTGCTCCTCTGGAACTTCGATGATTCCCGCAGCGTGGGCGCGAATGATTGGCCAGTTATGTTGACCCAGACTAACGGTGCGCGCTCCGTCCGCGATGGTTTTTGGTTCTTGCTCATTCGTTACTAGTCGGCCTTGGCGCAGCGAGCGTGCGGCGTCGTTGGCCAGCGCGGGCTCGGCGCCCCATATTTCGGTCTTATCATTGGCGGAGGCGAAGCTTTGCAGAATACCTGAGAGCAGACCGCCGCCACCGACCGGGACAATGATCTTGTCGAACCGGCGATCGAGCCCGCGCAACTCGTCACCCAGGCTGGCGTTACCATTAATAACAAGTGGGTCGTCGTACGGACTTGCAACATAGACATCGCCGATTTTTTGCGCTAGCTCCTGCACGCGGGCGCTCCGACTCGTCTGGCGCACGTCAATCAGGTCCACGTTGGCACCATAGTCCCTCACCGCTTCTATTTTTACCTGGGCAGAGTCGTTAGGCATGACGACCGTGCAGGCCTTGCCGGTTAGCTGACAGGCGTAAGCCAGGGCCTGGCCGAAGTTACCTGACGAAGCGCAAATGATGTGTTCGTTAGGTACGTTCAGCGCGACGTTATAGGCGGCGCGGAACTTGAAGCTACCTGTCAGCTGAAAGGTTTCGCTCGCAACAGTAACTTCTGTGCCGAGGCGCTGGGATAAGCGTGGCGATCGGAGGATTGTGGTCGGACGAATGGCTTCGTGATGCGGCAGAGGTTTATTCACGATCGATTTACCTACCGATTAACGCGGATTTTCACGGATATAAGAAGAGAGCCTTCACAAATCCGCGTTTCATCCGTGTTAATCCGTGGCCCAAACAAACGGCATGCTCACACATTACTCCCGCGCCACTTCAATTTCTGCCTAACGACACTGAAGAAGGATACGCCGGGCAAGGCTGCGAGCGGAAGGCTTAGCGCCGCCTTGCGGACGGTCACATTAGAACCCGCCTCGATATGCACTGGCTCGCGGCCGTCTACCGTAAGGAACACCGGGTAATCACGCTCGGTCGCTTCTACTTCTACGACGGCAGTGTCATCGACAATAATGGAACGATTCGTCAGTGTATGCGGACAGATAGGTGTGATAACTAACGAGCCAGACTCGGGTGCGAGAATCGGCCCACCGGCGCTTAGTGAGTAAGCAGTCGAACCTGTAGGGGTGGCGATGATGAGGCCATCGGCGTTGAACTCAGTCAGCGCCTCGCCATTCACGCGCACCGCGAGACGAATGAGGCGGGATATCTCGCCACGACTAAAGACCGCGTCGTTGAGACAACGCAAAACCGAGTGAGTATCGGGACCGGAGGGGTCGAGATGAACATCGAGTAGGGCGCGCTCGCTGAATTCGATCTTGCCGGCAGCTATACCTTCGACCGCTTCACGGTAAGCAGTAGACGCGGCGCAAGTGAGAAAGCCTAACGAGCCAATGTTAATGCCAAAAATCGGCTTGATTTCGTCGCCTAGCTCACCGACGACGCGGAGAATTGTTCCGTCACCCCCGAGGACGACAAGAAGGTCGGCTTCGCGCCCCAGGTCTTTCACGGAATAGCTCGATGTCTGCCCGACTATCTTCGCGGTCTCATCCTCCATCAGCACCGGCAAGGAATGACGGGCGAATTCGGCCGTCACTGCGCGGATAAGCTCCGCCGCGCCTTTCTTCTTCGTGTGCGCGATCAGGCCGATTGTCTTCGGACGCATATAAAAAATTCCTGGTTGCCGTCCGCACCGGTGATCGGCGACGGCGTGAGACCTATCACCTCGTGTGGACTCTGCCTAACGAAGTGTTCGATCTTGCCCTTGGCTTTTTCGTGCAACAGCGGGTCGGAGACAATACCTCCGCGGCCTACGTCGCGCTTCTCCAGTTCGAATTGCGGTTTGATGAGCGCCAGAATCACACCGTTTGCAGTTACCAACTCAAACGCCCGCGGCAAGATCAAAGTCAGGGAAATGAAGGAGACATCGATGACACACAGATCGATAGGGTCCGTGATGTCTTCGCGCGAAAGGTGTCGCGCGTTCAGGTTTTCGCGCACTACCACCCGGGAATCCTGGCGAATTTTCCAGGCGAGTTGGCCATGCCCGACGTCGATCGCATAAACTTTCCCTGCGCCGCGTTGCAGGAGACAATCGGTGAACCCGCCGGTCGAAGCGCCGATGTCGAGCGCCGTCATACCAGCCGGATCAATAGCGAAATGATTTAGCGCGCCTTCGAGTTTCAACCCGCCGCGACCCACGAATTTTGGCGCGGCCGCGACGGTTAGCTCCGCGCCGGGCTCGACCAGGACAGAAGATTTGTTCAACACGCGATCGCCCAGCTTCACCTCGCCGGCCATGACCGCGCGCTGCGCCTGCTCGCGGCTCGGGAAGAGGCCTTGCTCCACTAATACTGAATCGAGCCGGGCGCGTTTTGTCATCTGTTATTTGAGTAAAATGTAACGAAAGTAGTAATCAATCATTAGAATATATACGGAGTAACTTATCGATCGCGTCGACATCTTCAGCCGCTGCGCGACGCCGCTGGTATTTTCGGAAAACGATATCACGCAACGCGTTCAGATCTTCCAGGGTCGGCCGATCGTAGTAGGTCCAATCGGTTTCGTCGGCGAACTTGGCTTGGAATTTCCATTCACCGCCAAATTTAGTCACGCGCACCTCGCGTTTGCGGCCAGTTTCGTCCTTTTCCTTCCATATGTGTTGACTCCGCATCGCGCCGTCACCCTACATTGGAATCTTGAAAGACGCAGCCCGACTGCTGATCTACTTCGCCGCCACGCTGCTCTTCGGCGCGCTGATTGCGCCGCTTCTTTATTGGACAGCGCATCGGTTCGGCGTTCTCACGCAATTCGATTTCGGAACATTTTTCCATCGCGCGTTGTTGATCGGTGCATTGATCTTTTTCTGGCCGCTCTTTCGTTCGTTAGGCATTAATAGCTGGCGCGAGCTCGCCTTGCGCGAAAATCCCCATCGAATGCGCGATGTCGTGATTGGATTTGCCGCGGCTGCCATTCCCCTGCTCTGCTTCGGAGGTTTGATTATTGGACTGGGAATTTATCAGCTGCGCGACTCGATTTCCTTCATGGCGATCGCCGGCCGTTCCGTCTCCGCGCTTATCGTGCCGCTGATCGAAGAGCCGTTGTTTCGAGGCCTGATTCTTGGGGTTTTGTTGCGCGCAAGCTCGCGGAACGTCGCGGTATTTTTCACCTCGGCTTTGTTTGCCATTCTGCATTTCTTGAAAGCGCCGGAGAAAACCTCCTCGGTCGTGCATTGGAATTCCGGTTTCCTTTCGATCGCGAATTCCTTTTCGCAATTCGCTGATCCGCTCCTTCTCGCGGCCGGGTTCACTACGCTTTTTCTTCTCGGGTGGATTCTGGCGGATGCGCGTATTCGCACCGGCTCACTCTGGCTGCCGATTGGACTGCACGCCGGCTGGATTTTCTCCAGTGCGCTCTTCAACAAGATCGCGCATCGCGAAGTCGAAGCCTTGCCCTGGTTAGGCAAAAGTCTTCTAATCGGTCTCGCTCCCTTAGCTGTTGCCTTGGTTACATGGGCACTCATTACGCTCTGGCTCAAACATGAACATCGCGCTGCTTGAATCGTTTCACGGCGCCATTTCCCTGCTCTATCCGCCGCTGTGCGAGATTTGTCGGGAGAAGATCGGACACGCAGATTATCTTTGTTCGAAATGCCTAACGAATGCTCCACGCATTAAGTCGCCCTTCTGCGCCACTTGCTCCGAGCCATTCGACGGCGCAATCACAGAGACGTTTTCCTGCGCGAATTGCGCGCATCGAAAATTGTATTTCGAATGTGCGGTCGCTTCCTATCGCAGCCGCGGGCTGGTGCGAAAGATCGTGCACGATTTCAAATACGGACAGCAAATCCATTTGCGTTTTCCCATCGCCGATTGGTTAGGCGAAACCCTCGACGATCCGCGGCTGCATGGCCGACGTTTCGATATCGTCGTGCCAGTGCCATTGCATCCAACGCGAAAACGCGAGCGCGGATTCAATCAAGCGGAACTACTCGCGGAATTATTTTGCGCGCGCGCCAGCCTAACGATGCGCCCCGTTCTCCAACGCATCCGCTACACCACCACGCAAACGGTCTTCGATCGGGCGGAACGGATGGAGAATTTGCGCGACGCCTTTTGTTTACGAAAAAAGATGGACGTGCGAGGGTTGCGCGTGCTGCTGATCGACGATGTCCTGACCACCGGGTCAACCTTGAGCGAATGCGCTCGCGTGCTGAAGCAAGCCGGTGCACTTTTTGTGCACGCCGCGACGGCCGCGCGCGCCTAACGAGTCATGGCTATTTTCAAACGACCCGCGCTGAAAACGCAAAACCGGCGTAAACGCGAGATGCCGCAGGGGCTGTGGACGAAATGCCCGGGCTGCTCCGAGGTCGTGCACGAAATCGAACTGCAACAGAACCAGCGCGTCTGTCCGCGCTGCGAATTTCACTTCACGCAAACGGCCAAAGAGCGGCTGGAGAATCTGCTCGATCCCGAGAGTTTCGTCGAACGCGATGCCGATCTGCGTTCGATCGATACGCTGCGTTTTCAAGGAGTCTCGAGTTATAAGGATCGCCTGAAAAAATATCAGGAAAGCACTGGCTTGATCGACGCCGTCCTCAGTGGTGACGGAATGATTGAAGGTTACAAGGTCTCGATCGCGGTGATGGATTTTGCCTTCCTCGCCGCAACAATGGGATCAGTGGTCGGCGAACGCATCACCCGCACGATCGAGCGCGGAACCGAAAGTCGGTCGGCCGTGATCATTGTTTCCGCATCCGGCGGCGCGCGCATGTACGAAGGCATGCTCAGCCTTATGCAAATGGCGAAAACGAGCGGCGCTCTCGCGCGACATGCCTGCGAAAATCTTCCCTACATTTCCGTCCTGACGAATCCAACCACCGCCGGCGTGATGGCGAGTTACGCCTCGTTAGGCGATGTCATCATCGCGGAGCCGCGCGCCATGATCGGCTTCGCCGGACCCCGCGTGATCAAGGAGACCACGCATCAGGATTTGCCGGAGGGATTTCAAACCGCGGAATTTCTTGAAGAGCATGGCTTGATCGATCTCATCGTGCATCGCAAAAAAATGCGGGCGCAGATCAGCCAGTTGCTCAGCTACTTTTCCGCGACGGCGTGACCTACCGCGAAGCGCTCGCCTGGCTCTTCGGAACGCAGCTTTTCGGGATCAAGCTTGGTCTCGAAAATATTCAACGGTTGCTCCGCGCGCTGAATCTTCCGGGCGATCAAAAATTCATTCACGTCGCGGGCACCAACGGCAAAGGATCGGTCTGCGCGATGATCGATTCTATTCTGCGCGCACAAGGTTATGGCAGCGGTCTTTTCACTTCCCCTCACCTCATCACCTTCCGCGAGCGCATTCGAGTGAATGGCGAGATGATGAGCGAAAAGGAGGTCGCGGATGGCCTGACGAGTCTTCGAGAAATGGTCGCGGGCTGGGATCCGCATCCAACATTTTTCGAAATCACAACCGCGCTCGCTTTGCAGCACTTCAATAACTCAGCGTGTGAATTCGTCGTTCTCGAAACCGGTATGGGCGGACGACTCGATGCCACGAACGCCGTCACGCCAATTGTCTGCGTGATCACGCCGATCGATTACGATCATCAGAAGTGGTTAGGCAATTCGTTAGGCGAAATCGCCGGGGAAAAAGCTGGGATTATTAAACCAGGTGTGCCAGTTCTTTCTGCCCCGCAGGAAATCGAAGCACAGCTAGTTATTGAAAAACGCGCGCACGGTTGCCGTGCGCCTCTGCACTTCATCAAACGGCCGGCCGCACTTCCTCTCAGTCTTTCTGGCGCACATCAAAAACAAAATGCCGCGCTGGCGCTCGCGGCTGTGAGGACGGCGGATGTTGCTATTGACGGCGCAATGGCAGTACGCGCGTTAAGTTCCGTCCATTGGCCCGCTCGTTTCCAACGATGGAACGAAAACATCACGATTGATGGCGCTCATAACCCAGCTGCGATTCGCGCGCTGGTCCAAACCTGGAAACAAAACTTTGGTGAGCAAAAAGCCGCGCTTGTCATCGCCATTCTTCGAGACAAGAAGGCACCGGAAATGGTTTCCATCCTGGGAGCAATCGCGAATCGTTTCCTAGTTACGAAGGCTCGAAGCGAACGCGCGATACCTACAGAAGAATTAGCGGCCATCGCCCATAAGGCTGCGCCGAACGTTCCTGTCGAAGTTGTTCCTTCAATCGAGACGGCTATAGCTAGAAGTGAAGGTAAGCTAACTCTTATCACTGGCTCATTGCATTTCGCGGGCGAAGCGCTTGCCTTCCTGCGCGGCGAAACTCACTTAGCAGAAGATTGTTTGCAATAGAAGGACCGGTTCAAAAGGCGTATTGCCGACCGGCCAGAGTTACGTCGCTCCCAGGTCCGGCCATCATTTCTGGCGGGCGATCCGAGTAAGACTGACCGCTTAGTTGAGGTAACCCGAAAGAAGAATCACCGACCCAAAGCTTCACCGACTGTTGGGCAAGGAAGCGTAACTGCAAATCAACCCCTTCGGCTGGCAATCCGTCGAAACGCAGGTACCAAGGAGTGGTCGCCTTTCCTCGATCGCCAAGTTCTTGCGCGCAGCCGTTCCAGGTAGCCGACTGCATTTTTACGTCCGCAGAAAGTCTCACCACCAAAGCGGTCGCTCCGCGATTGGACCTTACGTGCAAGGTCAAAATGCGTGCGCCGTTTTCCGTGGAATCCTGGATCACTGAAGCTATCGGCGAGAGTAAAGGTTGTATCGGTGCATCGCCGACAAGACACGGTCGATCCGATCCAATCGTAAACTCCGCATTTACGCCCTTGGGCGGATGGCGCCCGAGAAAAAGCGACGTCCACCCATCAGGCGCGGCATCATAGCTAATCCACTGCGCTTTGTTCTGATCAGCATTGATGCTGTAGGCAATGGTATCCCGTCGAGGATGTTTCGCTTCCGATCGAGAAAGGATCGCACCGAGCGTTAGGCAAAGGAAGGCGAGAAAAAGTAGGAGGATGGCCGTCCGCAACAGCGGCCTAACGAGAGAAAGAAACAGCGGCAGCACGGCGACGAGTAAAATGGTCATCAGAAAGACCGCGGCGCCGATGGAAGCTACATTTAGATCCAGCGCCACGAAGAAGAGGTAGACGAGTGGAACCAGGATAAGTAACGCGGGAGCGGCCAATAGACTGCCTAGTTCACTTCGACGGGAAGCGATAAGTGCCAGGAGACCGAAAAAGATCGGCCATTGCACGACATAGCTCGCTCCGGGAAGTACCTTGATCACCACAAGGGTAAGGACTAACCCAGCCAGGATCTGGCCCAGGCAAAGATTGCGCAATCCAACTTTATTCTCCAGCCAGACTAACACACCAGCGCCGCTAGTTAGTCCTAGAGTTAAGACTCCCAAGAACAGTAAAAGGTTACTCCAAGTGTCCCCTACTTGCGCGGGATGCCCGACCAGAGATGATAAGACATACCATGCCAGGAGCGATGTTGCTCCGATGACGACAAGAAGAAGCACGAAGCTGCCGAAGCCGGCGATCAGGTGCGACGGCTTTATTTGAGAACGCGCTAAGACAAAGAAGACCGCGAACATTGCCAAGCCGCAGACGGCGAATAACCATGACAACCAAACAGGATAAGCGACTAACCAGTGGCCGAACCAATTGAAGTAGATCACATCGGCCTGTGCCTTATCAGGAAAAGTGGCGTTGCCGAAATGTTGCGTGAGAGCGAGCGCATTCGCGCCCATATGCTGAACGCTGCGCGGATCGAGATTCTCAATTGAATCGAGGCGCGAATGGTAATCCTGAAATTTCTCCATGAAGGCGAAGTTGAACCCCGCGAGGCCGGTCCTCTTTAGTGGAGTGAAGTCAGTGTCGTTAGGCAACAGCTTGTAAACTGAATACATGAGCGATGAAGCCATCGGGTAAGGCGCAGCGCGCGCAAACTCGCGGATAAGCCAGCCATTGTTTTCGCTCGTCTCGAACATCAAAGCCGGACCCGAACTTCCACGTGCCTCGAGATTGAGTGCTACACCGATGCGCGCGGCTAGATCGGGATGGTCGGCCGCGAAAGCGGACGCTCCGAGCAAACCAGCTTCTTCGCCATCGCTAAGTAGGACGATCAGATCGTTCTTTAGCGGGGTGCCATTCTTGAGCGCGTGCAACGTTTCCAGAATGGCAACCACGCCGGCGCCATCGTCGGCCGCACCCGCTCCTTCAGGAACAGAGTCGTAATGCGCGACTAACATGACCGCGCGTTGGGAAGCAGTCCCGCGCAAGGTCGCGACTATGTTATGCACCAGACCCGCGCGCACCATTCGTCCGCGGCTGAAACAGCCGCGCGTATCCTCGACTTGCACCTCGGCGCCAAGGCCGCGCAAGGCGTCGCACAAGTAATCACGGGCGCGCTTGTTCTCGTCAGTGCCGATGGGATGTGGCTGGAGCGCGAACTGCGACAGAAGCGCGACGGCGCGCGCGCTCGAGAACTCGTTAGGCGGAGCCGTTGTGCTGGAAACGGCCGGCGGGCGCGCGCCGAAAAGAGCGAGGGCCGCTATTCCAATAAGCGCGCAGCCAGAAATGATTTTGCCTAACGAATTCGTCACCGGCCGAATGCGAACAGAATCTGTCCCGCCCGGCGAAACAAATTTAGGCGTGAGTCTCGACCTGGTTGCTCAGGTCTCCCGAGGACAGGAGTTCGCCGAGAAAAGCGAGATAGCCTTTCGTCACGTGCGCGCGGCTGGCGTATTCCGGATTTTGCATCAAACGCCGCTGCAGCTCGCGCAAATTATAAAAAGGTACGGACGGATAAAGATGATGTCCGATGTGAACGTGAATGTAATTGGGCGCGATGAGGAGGCGCTCGAAAAAGTTCGCCTCGATGTGGCGGGTCTTTTCCAGCAGATTTTCGTGGTCCTCGATACCTCCGAAATGTTCCGCCACGCCCCGCACATAAATGATCCAAAGGAAGTAGGTAAAGAGCGGGACAATCCAGTAAAGGATAAGGCCGAGCCAGAAATGAAACACGATGCTGGCTGCGATAACGGCGAGATAAAACGCCAGCCGCATCAACTTCAGGCGCTGCGGAATTTTTGCGGCAGTGTTGATCTCAAAGATTTGTTTTATCGCATAAAAGCCGAGCCAATATTTCAGCGTGATCCAAATCATATCGAGACCTGATTTGGGATACTCGAAGAGCTCGTGTTGTTTCCTTTGCCAATCCGGATCCTCTTCCGTGTTGACGTGACGATGATGGGCGAAATGCGTTTGCCGAAAACTGTTCACCGTTACCAGCACGGGCCATGCCGTGAAAATTTCGCCGACCCACTCGTTCCATTTCTTGTTCGATAACAAACGATAATGGACCGACTCATGCATCAAAACCGCCAGCGCGTTTTGTCGCGCGCCGATCCACATCACGGTCAGGATATAAACAAACGGATTCCAATAAGCGCGGCAAAGAAAGATGGCGGCGGCAATGGCAAACCACTCCAGCGCGATCTGCAAAAGACCGCGCCATGGCCGGACTTTCGAGAGCTCTCTCAGGGAAACCGGATCGAGAAATCCAGTGATCTTCCGATCATACGTATCGACCTCAAATTCTTTCTCTAAGTCGCTCGCAGGTTCAGTCATAGGAGATTGTCAGCCGCTCGTTGCGGGTTCAGATACGGCCAGATACAGCTTCTGTAAAGCACAGAAAAAGCGGCAGCAATTAGGTGAACCGATTTTGGTAAACCAACACTCATCACGAGGCTTGATATCTTAGGATCAAGAAGGGTTCGCGTGTTCGAACCTCTACGAAATGTCGTCGAAAATTCATACGTTACTTCCCCCCCCTCCGCTTCGCCTAACGAATCTTAGGGCGTCGTGACTTTAGAGAACAAGTTCGCCCGCGTGTACGGCACGTTGCGCGACGTTTCGCCTTCAAAGGAAAGTATGCCCGATTGCACATTGGTGCAGGTGCCATTCGGGGTTGCGCTCTTGCTAATTGAGTAGGTCTTGTTCGCGACGCTGCTCCATGTGATCAACATGGTACCGTTGCCGCGGCTGATTCCGTGCACGCGAAAGACGGAAGTCGCATCGTTGGCGCGCGTGCCGGAGCGGTACTCGTTTATGTTCGAAACGCCATTGCCATCCTTGTCGCCGTTTGCATCGTTCAGTAAAGGATTCAATCCATTGTCCATTTCGTAGGCGTCCGGCATCCCGTCGTTATCACTATCCTGCCATTAGCTACTGGCCGGCTCCGACGCCACGCTCTCGACATTATCTAGATGGGGAACTTATCCACCAGATCGAGTAGATTCGGAAGACGCTTCAAAATATCGTCGAAGAGCCAGTCGAGCGAACCATCAGAACGCGCCGCTGCTCTTGATAAAGGCGCTTCCGCCTCTTGAGCAGTAAAATATTTTGGGCGGCAATCGAGAATCCATGGACGATGAAGCTGCACACTCTTCTTCCCATCCCAGCCGCTCGCGGGTCCTCGCCAGATGGCGAAGCCCGCTTCGCTGCAAATCGGAGCCCACTGTGGCAGCATCCGCGCGGCGTACTCAAATTTTGTGAAGTTGGCATTGTGGAAGATGATGCTGGAGCGGATAAAGTGCTTTTCTGTTTCAGCATCCGTTCGGAGATTTAACCAGATTCGTTGCACCCAGAGCATCCCGAATTTTGAGGCCCATTTGTCGCGTCCGAGACGAAGCTGCGGCGGCACGTTCTTGTCCGACTCGACAGATGACGTAATACCGGCTGGTAGGCGTTTAGCGAGATCAAGGAAGGTGCTGCGGCAAACATTCTCTTCGGGAACGCCAATGTAACGACGCGGCGCCCGTCTCAAAGGAACGCCATCAGACAAGATAGTCTTCGATAGAGCTAAGAACTCGAGATATTCGCGGAGCGCAGACTGATATTTCACGTCTTCAATTTCGTCGATGTTATGAGACAGCGTCTCATATAGACCGTTCCAAGTGAGGACACGATCTACGATGGCCGTGTCGATCGCGTGTTCGGGTCGCTGGACAACCTCGAATAACCAATTCGAACCGCGAAATCCGTGATTTATTACTATCCGATAGTTCTTTAGCCGGCCCGGCTTCTCCCGATCGCGCACCTTAAACTCAATGCCTATGATCGAGTGCATTTCCGGGAGAAGCAGCGCAAGATCAATGCGACCTAATGACTCAACGTCCGCGGTGGAGCCGGTGAAGGAATATTGCGGTATTACTACCAGCTCATCGATTCGGCTCAAAACGCTTGCCGGCACCTTTCCAAAAAGAAAACGGAGAAATAGCCGACGGATATCAAGACTTGCGCGGACAAGTTCCGCAAGAGCGAGGGAGGTATCGTCTTCCGATGCGAGACCTCTTGAATCGAGCAAGCGAAAGTATCGATTGTCCATCTCGTGATATTTTAGCTTCGTAACACATCAAGACAAACAAGGAGACAGGAACGCACTTCCACTGGTGCGCGAAGCTAGCGGCCTACCCGGGAGTTTTTTCGATTCGCGGGAACAATGGCGTCGGCTTACCGACGAGGTGCCCATCAGGAAGTTGCCCCCACTCCCCATCGCCTAACGAGAAGCGCTCCTCTTTCCCGCCTAACTCCATTTTCCAATTCAGCTGATCGAAAATTTGGTGTGCGGCTTTGGGAATAACGGATGAAAGCAAGATCGCGATGATTCGAAGCACGTCGCTTAAATGATAAAGAACCGCTCCAAGATGTTGTTGTTCGGAGTCGATTGAACTTTTCGCCTTTGACCATGGGCGAATCTCATCAACGAAAGCGTTGGAATTAAGCGACAATCCCCAAGCGGTTTCTAAGAGGCTCTTCGTGTAGCCGTGGTCGGAAACGGCCCGGCAATTTTGAACTACTGTCCTGAGTAAGGAGAGATTAGGTGAAAGCTGAAAATTTTCTGGATGCGAAGGCTTTCTCAGTCGCCCGCTATTGTAGCGGTGGACCATATTAAGGCTGCGATTCAACAGGTTGCCAAAGTCGTTTGCCAAATCTGATTCATGGCGTGACACAAGCCGCTCTTCAGAAAAGTCGGCATCTTTTCCCGATACAATATCGCTCATCAAGTAATACCGCAGCGCTTCGGCGCTGTATTTGTCGGCGAGTTCGTTTGGATCAACGACGTTACCTAACGACTTACTCATTTTTGCTCCGCTCATGTTCCACCAGCCATGGACAAGAAACTTCGGCATTTGCTCGTCGGGGAAGCCGAGCGCTTTCAGCATGATCATCCAGTAGATGCCGTGCGCGGGGATGAGGATGTCTTTGCCGATGACGTGCAAGGCAGGCCACTTTTCCTGAAAAGAAGAAGGCTGTAGGTTGAAGGAAGAAACCGTCGGGTCGTAGCCGATGAAGCTAATGTAGTTGGTCAGAGCATCGAACCAGACGTAGGTGACGAAACCCCTGTCGAATGGCAGTTCGATGCCCCAATTCAACCGAGACTTTGGTCGCGAAATACAAAGGTCACCGCCTAGTTTCTCGACGGCGTTGGTTAACTCCTTTTGGCGGAAATCGGGTGTAACGCAGTCGGTGTGAGAGCTAAGGTAATTAAGTAGCCAGTCCTTGTGCTGCTCAAGTTTGAAGTAGTAGTTCTCTTCTACGCGGTGTTCTACCTGGCCCCACTCTTCACCGAACGCGCCGTCGGGTCCGCGTTCTTTGTCGGTTAGGAACTGTTCCTGACGGACGCTGTAGTAGCCTTCTTGCTTGTCTTTGTAGATTTGTCCTTCGTCGTAAAGGCGCTGGAGAATTCCTTGCACACATTTTTTGTGCAACGGCTCAGTCGTAGCGGCCCAGCCGTCGTATTTCACTTCCAATTTCTCCCAGAGCGCGACGAACTTCGCCGTGATCTCATCGACGAATTGTTGCGGTGCGACACCAGCTTTCTCGGCGGATTGCTGGACCTTCTGGCCGTGTTGATCGACCCCGGTGAGGAAGTAAACCTTTTCGCCTTTGAGGCGGTGATAACGCGCGATGACATCGGCTAACACCTTCTCGTAGGCATGGCCGATGTGCGGTGCGCCGTTGGTGTAGTCGATGGCAGTGGTGATGTAGAACGTCTTCGGCACGGCTCGGAGATATTGTGGGCGCTCGTTAGGGGGCGCAACCGCGGAGATTTAAACAGTGGTGGGCGCGTCCGTGTTTCTCATCACGGCCAGATACGGGGCGCGGCGTCGGTTATGAATACTGCGCGACGTTCGTAAAATGGGAAAGAGTAGCATGTAGACTAGGGTGCTTACATTCCGCAGAATGGGAATGCAGGCGAGGACGGAAGCGACCAGCCCGACGGCAGCGAGGGTCAAGAGCCGCGCGATCTGGTAGCGCGTATCGAATTTTTCGAGCTCGGTTAGTTCGAGCACGTCGCGCAGACGATAGGCGTGCAGATAAAGCAAGGTCATCGCGAGATAGACCGCAGCGAAGCCGAGCCCATAGATAACGAGGAGCGTCGAGAATTGCGAACGGGTCATCATGCCTGATCCGTTAGCACCTTCAACGATAAGGCTGGTGATACTAAAATTGAAAAGGAACTTCAGCGGATAGACATAGAAAAGAACGAGAAAAAGCATGACGCAGGTGAGAAAACGGCAGGTGCCGTCATCGAGACCGTAACGTCGGCAAAATTTGTAGTGCCCGTTCCAGATGAGCGCGAGAAAAAGGAAGCAGAGCGCGAAGGCCGGAAAACCCTCCATGGTCGCAACCAAATCGGAAAACGTTTTGGGCACATCGAGCGAGACGACCAGCAGCGTGAGCGCGAATCCGAAGACAGCGTCGCTGAAGGATTCCAGCCGCGTGATTTCAGTGCCGCGCAGGCGAAAGCCTTCGTCGGATAGCGGGAGGTTTTTCATTCGTGTCTTACGGAGAACGGTGGTCATCGCTCGGTTGTTTGCTATGACTGACCGACGGCATGGGCGCACTCAAGAACAAATGGATGCCGCGTCGGGCCGTTTTCGGGGTGATGCTGAGCGCGCTGGTTTTTTCGGCCTGCGATCGCGCCGTTCGCAAACCAGATGTGGAGGAGTCTTTTTCAATTCTCACTCCGCCGAGCTCACTAACGCCGCGGATCAATGGCGCGAAAATCTTCGGCGTTCGTCCCGGCGCACCTTTTCTCTTTCAAATTGCAGCGACCGGCGACCGGCCGATGGCGTTTTCCGCAACGGACCTGCCAGCCAATCTCTCGTTAGACCAAGAATCGGGACAAATCACCGGGACATTTACGGCTGCCGGACATTACCCAGTCACCCTAGGCGCCGCTAACGCCCTCGGCACGGCCGAGCGATTGCTTGAAATCGTGTGTGGTGACGAGATCGCGCTCACACCGCCGATGGGCTGGAATTCTTGGAATTGCTGGGGCGGGAAAATCACACAGGAAAAAATATTGGCCGCGGGGCATGCCCTGGTGACGAGCGGCTTGCGCGATCACGGCTGGACCTATGTGAATATCGATGACGGTTGGCAGGGACAACGTGGTGGGGAGTTCAACGCCATCCAGCCGAACGCGAGATTTCCCGACATGAATGCACTGGCAGATGAAATCCACTCTTTAGGCCTGAAGTTCGGAATCTACTCGACGCCTTGGAAGACAAGCTTTCTCGGGCATGTCGGTTCATCGGCGGATTTTGCAGATGGGTCTAACGAGTGGTTGCGTGCGGGGATCCATGATGAATTTTTCAAATACCGATTCCAACAATTTCATTCCCCTCTGGATTCGTATGCATGGCTCCGACCGCTCGCGCGACGTGTCCAGGAGGACGAGAGACAGAAAATAACGAGAAAACTCCGCGGTTTCGGAAAGTTTTCATTCGTACGCGCGGACGTGGCGCAGTGGGAAAAATGGAACGTGGATTATCTGAAATACGACTGGACCCCGATCGATGCGGCGCATGCGCAGGAAATGCAACAGGCACTGCGCTCTTCGGCGCGCGACATTGTTTACAGTGTGGCAAATAACGCTTCGCCGTCGCTTGCTCCGCAGATCTCGACCTTCGCGAATGCGTGGCGGACCTCAGGCGACGTGAAGGACAACTGGGCGAGCGTAAGCAGGACAGGTTTCACCCGCGACCGTTGGGCG
>JALZAX010000422.1 GCA_030948055.1 Verrucomicrobiota bacterium
ATCGCCCTGTCCGCGAAGTGCGGCTGACCCTCGAAGGCGACATGGAGCGTTACGTCTGGTCGATCAACAACAAGCCGATCTACGCCAGCGATTCGATCAAGATTCGCGAGGGCGAGACCGTTCGCTTCATCATGATCAACCGCTCCATGATGCATCACCCGATGCATCTGCATGGCCACTTCTTTCGCGTCATCAACGGCCAGGGCGATTACGCGCCGCTCAAGCACACCGTCGACGTCCCGCCCATGCAAACCACCGTGATCGAATTCGCCGCCGAAGAAGTGGGCGACTGGTTTTTCCATTGCCACCTCCTCTACCACCTCGATAGCGGGATGGCGCGCGTGGTGCATTACGAAGGCTTCGAGCCTTACCCCGATACCGCTGCGGTGCGTTACAAGCTCTACCAGGATCCGTTCTATTTCTGGGGCACAGCCGACATCATGAGCAATATGACGCAAGGCTACGTCCAATTTTCCAACGCGCTCAACATCTTCAATCTCGAATGGGAAGCTGGCTGGCAGAACGTCCCGGACACCAAAGCGGAAAACACCCTTCTCTACGAGCGCTACTACAATCGCTTCTTCCGCCTTTTCGCGGGCGCCGATCTTAATGGCACGATCACAACCGACCCATTCGATTACGAGAGCGAGAGCAACCGCGGCGTCTTTGGCCTGATGTATCAGATACCCCTCCGGATCGACGCCATGATCTGGGTCGATACCGACGGCGGGGCTCGCTTCCGGATCGCCAAGAACATACCGCTCACCCCGCGCCTCATGCTGGGTGGCGAGGTCCGCTACGATACCCATGAGCGCTGGGAGGAGCGCGTCCACCTCGATTACATCCTCAACCGGAATATTTCCCTCATCGGCCAATGGCATTCCGACTACGGCTGGGGCGGCGGCTTGCGCATCCGATTCTGAACTCTTTCGTCGTGAGGAGAAACATCCTTGAGTGAAACGCTGCTCCTGCGCTCCGGGATCAAAGAGAAGATGTGATCACTCGAAGGAGAGAAAAACGGAAGGAGGTGAACGAACATGCTCGAAGAAGGTGCAACCTATAAGTGTCCGGAGTCGGAATGCGGCTGTGAAGTGAAGGTGACCAAAGGCGCGCCCGCAGAAGAAGCAGGCAACGACGCGCCGACCTGCTGCTGCGGCGCAAAGATGGCGAAACAATAAGACCAGAAATTCGTCTCACGCCCGGATGACTGATCCGGCGTGAGATCGGCCGCGGTGCCAACCGAGTGTTTATGAGAGATTTCGCTAGCGATCATTGCGGGTCTTTACCCATTTCGGATTCGGCCGAGAGAGCGCAAAATTAAGGGTTAGCATTCGCCTAAAGGAGGCACCGCGAACCTGCTGGCGGGTGGATCAATAATTCGTATGAAACTTAGCACTTTGAGTGTCCGTTTGCGCTTTACTGCGATTTCCGCGACCGCTGCGAAGCTCTTCGCTCTAGATCTGATGATAACAGCGGCGGCAGCCGCGATATTGCTCTCGAGCGCGGCCTTGACTAGCTGCGACCGAGAACCTGTCGCGCGCACGTCCGCCGAGCGTCAGGACGATGAAAAGCTCGCTGAACAAGTGAAAGCAACGTTTGGAAGTTCGCCCAGCTTCAAATTTCCGGACGTTGAGGTCGCTTGCTTCAAAGGAAGAGTGCAATTGAGCGGCTTTGTTGTGTCCGGCGATCAAAAAGCAGCCGCGGAAAACCTCGCCAAAAATGTTCCCGGAGTTGCGGCCGTGGAGAATAAGATTTCGCTGAAACGTTAAAGTGCCATGGCCAAACCCAAACGCCCGGGAACCCCCGGGCGCATACCCGGTTCACCAAATCCTTCACCCGGGCCATACAATCCGCGCATGCCGAAGCGCGGCGAAAGGCCTTCGAAAAAGAATGGCCCTGGGCGCGATCCGGCACCGCGAACAAGGTGAACGTCAGAGTCGCCGCCCACCGTCCGCAGCGCGCTTCGGCGCCTGATTTTCTCGACCGCTTGTTCAAGCGGCTGCTGAGATTGGTAGTGCTCGTTTTCGTCTGCGCAGCGTTGGCTGGAAGAGTTGTGGCCCAGACTCCCACGGACACGCCCGCGGAAGCGCAGACATCCGCTCCTGGCCAGCAAGTTCTCTCCGTGGCTCCCGCAAAGGTGGATGTCAAACCCGTCGCGCACGATGAAGAAATCCGCCAACGTCTCCAGAGCGTGCTGGAGGCGACCGAATGGTTCACTGCTCCGCAAGTTCAGGTCAAAGAAGGGGTTGTTTTCCTAAAAGGTAAGGCGCAGTCAGTCGCGCTTAAAAAATGGGCCGGCGACCTGGCGGGAAACACCCAGGACGTTGTCGCGGTAGTGAACCGAATGGATGTAGCTGCGCGCTCGATCTGGGACTTCGGTCCCGCCTGGA